>NZ_JBLVOH010000127.1:0-4099 GCF_053543675.1 Microbacterium umsixpiens | reverse complement strand
GCGGACCCGCAGATCCTTGCGGAGGATCTTCCCGGAGCTCGACTTCGGGATCACCTCGATGAATTCGACCTGTCGCACCTTCTCGTGCGGGGCGACATGGGCGGCGACGTGCGCCATGACCGCATCCGCGTCGAGGTCAGTATCCGGCTGCCGCACCACGAACGCCTTCGGCACCTCCTGGCCGTCTTCGTCGAGGGCGCCGATCACGGCGGCGTCGGCGATGGCGGGGTGTTCGAGCAGCACCGCCTCCAGCACGGCGGGGGCGACCTGGTACCCCTTGTACTTGATGAGCTCCTTGAGCCGGTCGACGATGCGATAGATGCCGTCGTGGGTGACGGTCGCGACATCGCCGGTGTGCAGCCAGCCGTCGGCGTCGAGCATCTCGGCGGTGGCATCGGGGCGATTGAGGTATCCGACCATGACCTGCGGCCCGCGCACCCACAGCTCGCCCGGCTCGCTGGCACCCTCGGCGGGCACCGGCACGTCCTCGCCCGATTCCGGTTCGACCAGTCGTGCCTCGGTGTTGGGCACGAGTGGGCCGATGGCGGAGCGGTCGATGTCGTCGCGGGTCTCGGAGGTGAGGTTCACGGCCGGGCTGGTCTCGGTCATGCCGTACCCCTGGGTGACGATGCAGTCGAGCCGGCTCGCCACCGCAGACGCCAGCGCCCCGTCGAGGGGAGCGGCTCCGGAGAAGATGACCTTCACCGCCGAGAGGTCGTACTGGTCGACGATCGGATGCTTCGCCAGTGCGACCGCGATCGGGGGCGCGACGAACACCCACGTCGTCCGATGCTCGGCGATGATGCGGAGGAACTCGGGCAGATCGAACTTCGGCATCGTGACGAGTCCCGCGCGCTGGCGGAGCGCGAAGTTCAGCAGCACAGTCATCCCGTAGATGTGGAAGAAGGGAAGCACCGCGAGGAGGCGGTCGCTCGCGCCGACGCCGAGAACGGGTCGGCACTGCGACACGTTGGCCACGAGGTTCCGATGCGTGAGCATCACGCCCTTCGGTCGTCCGGTCGTGCCGGAGGAGTAGGGCAGGACGGCCAGGTGCGTCGCGGGATCGAACGACACCTCGGGTGCGGGATGCCCCTCGCCCAGCAGCGCCGGCAGCGACGGATGGCCCTCCACTCCGTCGAGGACGATCACGTGATCGGCCGCGAAGCCGAGCTTCTCCGCAGCCGCCAAAGCTCCGGGGAGCAGCGGTGAGACGGTCACGAGCCACGTCGCCCCCGCATCGGTCAGCTGATTCGCGATCTCATCTGCGGTGTAGAGGGAGTTGATGGTCGTCGCCGTCGCCCCCGCGCGGAGGATGCCGTGGAACACCGTCGCGAACGCGGGGATGTTCGGGCACAGCACGCCGACCGTGGTCCCCACACCCACCCCGCGGGCGGCGAGGGCTCCCGCGAAGAGGTCGATCTGCCCGACGAGCTGCCGGTAGCTGGTGGTCGCTCCGCCCACCCCGTCGATCAGTGCGATCGAGTCGAGCTCGGTCTCGTCGAGCCCGCCGAAGAGGAACTCGTGGATGGAGACCTCGGGGATCTCCACATCGGGATAGGCGCTGCGAACCATGAGATCTCCTTCGATCCGGGGGTGCCGACGTCGTCGTCGAATGCGATCCAGTGTCGCACACAACGGCACCGGGTCCCAGGGTTCGGGAGAGGTCAGACGGCGCCGTTCAGCCGGTATCGCGTGCTCGGTCGACCCTTCGTCGTGTAGTCGAGCGTGCGGATCGCTCGACCGGCGCTCGCGAGGTGCTCGAGGTAGCGTCGCGCGCTGACCCGGGAGATGTCGAGGTCCTCGCCGATCTCGGTCGCCGAGGCATCCGGGCGTGCCGCGAGTGCCGCGACCACGCGATCGAGCGTCTCCGCACTGAGCCCCTTCGGAACGCCGAACCGCTGACGGAACGCGATGATCGCGTCCGCGGCCTCGACGCGGCGGACGACGTCGTGCAGCTCGGTGTGATCCCGCAGCAGCAGAGTCGCCCCGATGCCGCCGCCGTCGGCGTCGCTGCCGGTGCTCCGGGCGACGAGCACATGCGAGCCGACGATCACGGGCCGCCCGGCCGCCTCGCCCTCGCGGAGCACGGTCGTCAACTCCTCGCCCAGCACCTCCGCGGCCGGCGCTCCGTCGAGGTCTGCGGCATCCCGGCCGAGGAAGCGGGCAGCGGCGTCGTTGACCAGCGTGATCCGTCCTGTTCCGTCGACCGTGACCACGCCTTCGCTGAGGCCGTGCAGCGTGGTCTCCTGGTTCTTCACGAGCGCGGCGATCTGATGGGGCTCGAGCCCGTAGATCCGACGACGGATGATCGACGTCACCCATGCCGAACCGAACACCCCGAACACCGCGGCCGCGAGCATCGCCGAGATCAGCCAGACCAGGTTCGCGGTGAACTCCTCGTTGAGCTCCGATTCGAGGATCCCGACCGACGCGGTGCCGATGACGGTGCCGTCGTCGTCACGGATCGGGACCTTGACCCGCCAGGACGTGCCGAGCGTTCCGGTCTGCGTGCCCACGTAGACCTCGCCGGAGAGGGGGATCGAGGGGTCGGTGGACACCTTCTCCCCGATGCGCTCCGGATTCGGGTGCGAGTAGCGGATGCCGTCCTCGTCGGCCACGACGACGTACGCGAGGTCGGATGCCTCGCGGATGACCTCGGCGATCGGCTGGATGGTGGTCGAGGGCTCCGCATCGTCGAAGGCGTCGAGGACGGTCGGCAGTGCGGCCACCGACTGGGCCACGGCCTGCATCCGGTCTTTGTAGGCCTCGCGGAGCGCCTGCTCCTGGAACGCGCC
Organism: Microbacterium umsixpiens; assembly: GCF_053543675.1. NCBI lineage: Bacteria > Bacillati > Actinomycetota > Actinomycetes > Micrococcales > Microbacteriaceae > Microbacterium > Microbacterium umsixpiens. The sequence goes on along the minus strand of NZ_JBLVOH010000127.1, from coordinate 1,304 downwards.
GGCCACGATGCCGGTCGCCAGGGTCACCAGGAACACGATCAGCGCCTGCAGCACGAGGAGCTGCACGCGGAGCGTCATCTTCGAGGCCACCTGATCATTGTCGCGCCTGCGCGAGGACCCCGCGAGCGGGGGAGGACACCGTCTCCGACCAATAGTTCCGAAACTCCGACCAATGGTTTCCGAAGCTTGAGCGGCGGCACGCGAGCTTCCACTGTTGACCCCACAGCAGCACGAACGCTCAAGGAGGAGCGCATATGAAGAACGCACGCATCGCGACCCTGACCGCACTCGCGGCGGTGGCGGCATTCACACTGACCTCGTGCGCCGGAGGCAGCGCCGCGAACGACGGCGGCGGTGAGGCCGAGGCCGCCGCCGTCACCGACGTCTCGATCGTCGTCCCCGCAGACCCCGGCGGAGGCTGGGACCAGACCGGCCGTGCCGTGTCGCAGGTGCTCACCGAGGAAGACATCGTCAGCTCGGCTCCCGTGACCAACGTCGGCGGCGCCGGCGGAACGGTCGGCCTGGCCCAGCTCGCGAACGAGAAGGACCCGAACACCCTCATGGTCATGGGGCTCGTGATGGTCGGCGCCGTCGAGACGAACGCCTCGGCGGTGCGGATCGAGGACACGACGCCGATCGCCCGCCTCACGGATGAGCCGCTCGTCGTGGTCGTCCCGGCCGATTCGAAGTACGACACCCTCGAGGATCTGGTGGAGGACATCGCCGACAACGGGCAGTCGGTCACGATCACGGGCGGCTCGGCGGGAGGGGCCGATCACATCCTCGCCGGGCTGATGCTCGAGGAGGCGGGCCTCGACGGTGCGGAGATCGCGGAGAAGCTGAACTACACCCCGAATTCCGGCGGTGGAGAGGCGGTTCCGCTGCTCATCGGCGGCAAGGCCGCTGCGGGCATCTCCGGCGTCGGCGAGTTCGCCCAGCACGTCGAGAGCGGCGACCTTCGTGCGCTGGCGGTCTCGAGCGAGGAGCCGGTCCCCCAGCTTCCGGACGTGCCGACCATCACCGAGGAGGGCTACGACGTGGTGCTCACCAACTGGCGCGGCGTGATCGCGCCCGGGGGCATCTCGGACGGGGAGAAGGACGAGCTGGTGCGTGTGATCACCGAGTTGCACGAGTCCGAAGCCTGGACCGATCAGTTGGAGACCAAGGGCTGGGCCGATGCGTTCCTGGTCGGCGCGGAGTTCGACGACTTCCTCACCGGGGACATCGAAGAGGTCACCGCGACGCTGAAGAACATCGGGCTGGTGCAGTGACATGACGGTCCCCGCATCGTCGGGGACCGAGGA
>NZ_JBLVOH010000126.1:5211-8774 GCF_053543675.1 Microbacterium umsixpiens | reverse complement strand
CGGCCGTGCCACGCGGCCCGACGTGGTGCTGATGGACATCCGGATGCCGGTCATGGACGGACTCACGGCGACCGCCGAGATCCTCACCCGGCCGGAGCCTCCCCGCATCGTCATGCTCACGACGTTCGACCTCGACGAGGCTGCGGCCCGAGCGATCCGGCAGGGGGCCAGCGGATTCCTCCTGAAGGACGCCGATCCGGAGTTCCTGCTCGCCGCGATCCGCACCGTGCATTCCGGGTCGAGCGTGATCGCCGCCTCGGCGACGCGCGACCTGTTCGCGCACTTCGCCGAGGCACCCAAACCCGTCCCGCCGCAGTACACCACGCTCACCGACAGGGAGAAGGAGATCTTCGCGCTCGCGGCTCGTGGCCTGTCGAATGCCGAGATCGCGGGCCGGGAATACCTGAGTGAGGCGACAGTGAAGACGCACATCAGCCGGATCCTCACGAAGCTCGCGCTTCGCGACCGGGTGCAGCTGGTGGTCTTCGCCTTCGAGCACGGCCTCGCCTGACCGCCGATCGACCGGGGAAGGGCCGAGTGCGGATCATCCCTGCGATGTACGCGGATGCTCCGGCCGGGCGATGACCGGCGCGGGGCCGCGGAAATAGCGTCGAAGGCATGGAGATCACGACCACCGACCTGGGGCTCGCCGCCCGCGTCCAGCACCTGAAGAAGACCTACGGCTCGGGCGAAGGCACCGTCCGTGCGCTCGATGACGTCAGCGTCGGCATCCGTCGCGGACAGTTCACCGCGATCATGGGCCCATCCGGTTCCGGCAAGTCCACGCTGATGCACATCATGGCGGGGCTCGACAGCCCGACGGAGGGGCGCGCGTGGATCGGGGACACCGAGATCACCGGCCTCGGTGACATCGACCTGACGATCCTGCGCCGCCGCCGCGTCGGTTTCATCTTCCAGGCGTTCAACCTGGTGCCCACTCTCGACGCGTTGGGGAACATCATGCTCCCGTTCGAGCTCGACGGCCGTCGGCCGAGCGCGATCGAGCGGGCGCGCATCGACGGACTGATCGAGACGCTCGGACTCGGCTCGCGCCTCAACCACCGCCCGCATCAGTTGTCGGGCGGACAGCAGCAGCGTGTGGCCATCGCCCGCGCCCTCGCCACCGCCCCCGACCTGGTGTTCGCGGATGAGCCCACCGGCAACCTCGACTCCAAGACCGGGCGCGAGGTGCTGCGTCTGCTCGCCACCGCGAGCCGCGAGCACGGGCAGTCCATCGCGATGGTGACGCACGACGCGATCGCGGCGAGCCATGCCGACCGCGTGCTCTACCTCGGAGACGGTCGGATCGTCGCCGACCACCCGCGCCAGACCGCGGAGGAGATCTCCGCCTACATGCTCGCTGCCGAGGTGGCGGCATGACCGCCGTCGCCACGGTCGTCCCCGAGACGCGGGCGACCGGTCCTCGACTGGCCTGGCTGCGCGACCGGGGCATGGGCGCCAGCATCCTCGTCGCCGCGCTCTCGGCCGCGTTCGGTGTGCTCCTCGTAGAGATCACGGCATACATCGGTGCGGTCCTGCAGGCCGACCCCTTCATCGGAGACAGTGAGACGCTCGCGTTCGTGGTCGCGCTGCTGTCGGTGCTGCTCACCGTGGTCGCGATGTACGTGGCCGCGATCGTCACGGCGAACACCTTCTCGACGATCATCGCCGGACGCACGCGGCAGATCGCGCTCATGCGTCTGATCGGGGCGACCGCGCGCTCGCAGCGGGCTCAGGTCGGACGACAGGGTCTCGTCGTCGGTGTCCTCGGCGCCGCGATCGGCCTGCTCGCCGGGCTCGTGCTGGCGGTGATCGGTGTGCAGATCGGGTCGCAGCTGATCGAGAACACCCCGGCGTCCTTCTCGCTCGCACAGCCGTTCGTCGCCTTGCCCGCGATCGGTGTCGCACTCACGACCTGGGCCGCCGCCTGGGCCGGTTCCCGGCGGGTGCTCTCGGTGACCCCGCTGCAGGCACTGGGCGGCTCCGTCGAGCGGACCCACGACGAGGTATCCGGCAAGGCCGGACGGCACGTCGGTGCCTGGATCCTGCTGATCACCGGAGCCGTGCTCCTCGCCGCGGGCGTGGTCGTCGGACTTCTGACTCCGCTCGGCGTCGTCATCGCCTTCTTCGGCGGTGTGCTGTCCTTCACCGGGCTCGCTCTCGGATCCGTGCTGTTCATGCCGCCGGTGCTGCGCCTGGTGGGCCGGATGTTCGGCTCGAGCGCGACCGCGCGCCTCGCTGCCGAGAACGCGCTGCGCTATCCGGAGCGATCGTCTCGCATGGCGATCGGCGTGGTGATGGGTGTGACCCTGGTGACGATGTTCGCCGTCGCGCTCGAGTCCGCGAAACGTCTGATGATGAGTCAGGTGACCGGCGAGATCCCCGAGGAGTTCTTCGCCCCGTTCGACGCGTTCGCCGCGATCATGATGGTACTGGTTGCCGTCTCCGCGGTCATCGCGGCCGTCGGCCTCGTCAACCTGCTCACGATCGGCGTGGTGCAGCGTCGCCGCGAGCTCGGACTGCTGCGCTCGATCGGGCTGTCGAACCGTCAGGTGCGTCGCATGGTGCTGCTCGAGGCCACGCACATCACGGTGGCCGCGACGCTGACCGGTCTCGTGCTGGGCGTCACGTATGGGTGGATCGCGGCACAGTCGCTGCTCGGCTCGGTGCCGACCCTGCCGGAGTTCACTCCTGCCGGGCTCGTGGCCCCGCAGATCCCGTGGATCCCCGTCGCCATCATCGTCGTCGCCACGGCGGTGCTCACGCTGGTCGCTGCTGCCACACCCACGCGACTGGCCACTCGGGTGGCGCCGGTCGAAGCGCTCGCGGCCGACTGACGGCTCTAGGCTTGTCGGATGCCGTCGCCGTTCGATCAGTCCACGTATCAGGTCCGTCTCGACTGGGGCACGGCGGGTCTCGCCCGTCTCGCACCCGCCGACATCGTCGTGGTCGTGGACGTGTTGCGATTCTCGTCCACGGTGATCGATGCCGCCGTCACCGGGACCGAGGTGACTCTGGCCGAGGCCGAGGGATGGTCGCGTAACGGCGCCGCCGTCGCCGCCGCGGCCTCCGCGGACGCGACCGTCCTCGTCGGCGGCATCCGCAACGCCTCGGCTGTCGCCCGCGCGGTGCAGACCGTGCAGGAGCGTCGACAGGCGCGCACCTCGGTGGCGGTCATCGCCGCAGGAGAGGTCGATGCCGGGGGTGTGCTGCGGTTCGCGGTCGAGGATCAGCTCGGCGCGGGGGCCGTCATCCTGGCGCTCTCGGATCGGGGCATCGATCACACGTCGCCGGATGCGGCGGTCGCCGCCGAGGGCTTCCGCGCGCTCCGCGGTGCGCTGCGGCACATGATCGGCGCGAGCGGGTCGGGGCGCGAGCTCGCCGATGGTGTGGCCTCCACCGCTCGTATCGACGCATCCGGCCTGACGCCGACATCGACGACGGATGCCGCCGTGCTCGACGCGGTCGACGTCGTCCCCGTCTTGCGCGAGGGGTCGTTCACCCGGTTCGAGTGAGCCGCGCCGCTCGGGCGGACGTCTCCCCCTGGGGCGGATGCTCGTCGT
>NZ_JBLVOH010000126.1:4133-5191 GCF_053543675.1 Microbacterium umsixpiens | reverse complement strand
GATGCTCGTCGTCGCACTCTCCTCCCCACGCGGAGATCTCCGCCCGACGCCGCGCGGGAGACGATGGTTCGGCCGGCGCGACGTAGGGTCGTGGCATGAGGTACCTCCCCGCCGTCATCGTCGACATCGTGCTCGTGCTCGTCTTCGCCGCGATCGGTCGTGCCTCGCACGATGAGAATCCGGCGGGGTTCCTGCTGACCGCCTGGCCGTTCCTGATCGCTCTCGCGGTCGGTCATGTGCTCGCGGCGCTGCTCCCCGGCAGGCCGCCTCGGCCGTGGTCGGTGCTGTGGGGCACGGTGGTCTGGATCGTGACGGTCGCCGGCGGCATGCTCATCCGCGTGCTCAGCGGTGACACCGCCGAGGTGCCGTTCATCATCGTGGCCACGATCGTGCTCGGGGTGTTCCTCGTCGTCTGGCGGGCGATCACCGCCCTGCTGCGTCGACGCCGTGCTGCCGGGGAGGCGCAGGAAGACGCCGTCGTTCTCGAGGACGAGCACCCCGACGGTCTGCCGCGCTAAGCGCTGAGCGGCGGTCAGCGCGGCATCTGAGCGGCGAGACGCACGTCGGACGGGATCTCGCGGCGGGTCCACGCGAAGACGTGCGTGGCGTCGAACGTGCGTGAGCAGCGTGCGCACGAGGTCGCCCTCGTCGGCCGCCGATGCCGGTAGGTCACGTGGCCGGCAGGGCAGCTTCCCACCCATGGCGCGAGCTCGACAGCGGTCTCCCCGTGATGGGTCGTTCCGCCGACGTAGCCGAGTTCTTCCGCCACGCGTTTCCATGCCGGTCCGTGTGCAGCCGCATGTCCGGCGAGTGCATGCGCGACCTCATGCAGCAGCACCTGGTGGATCTCGTCGTCTTCGAAGCGGGCGGCGAGATAGCGCGAGACCGTGATGCGCTTCTTCGTGTAGTCGCATTGCCCGGCCCGGCGCTTGGCATGGTCGAAGCCGAAGGTCCAGCTGTCGTCGAGATGCAGCGTGATCAGTGCTTCGCCCCAGACGCGCACACGGTCGAGTTCCGCCATGCGCCCAGATTATGCCCTGCGACCGACATCGTGGTCG
>NZ_JBLVOH010000126.1:0-4113 GCF_053543675.1 Microbacterium umsixpiens | reverse complement strand
CGCAGGGCATGCTCAGCCCGCGACGAGCTGCGAGGGGCGGCGGCGCTCGGCGGCCTCGATCGCGAGCAGCACGGTCTCGAGTTCGCGGTCCTCTGCGCCGGACTCGCGTCGCAGGAACAGCGACTGCTTGAAGCTCTCTCGCGCCGTCTCGTAGTCGCCGGCCTCATAAGCGTTCTTGCCGTGGTGCTGGTACGCGAATGCCGCGATCGACAGCCAGCGCTGGCCTTCGGCCTCGGTCGCGCAGGTCGCCAGCTCTTGCTCGGCAGCGGCGTGTGCCCCCCGATACTGCAGGATCGTGGCGTGCAGCACTCGAGCGCGCAGCACGTCCTTGCGGGTGCCGGCCATGCGCGCCTGGCGCACGGTCTCGTCGGCGAGCACGAGCGCCTCGTCCAGACGGTCGAGCACCTTCAGCAACCACACGCGCTCGAGCAGTGCGGGCAGGCTGCGCTGCGACTCGATCTCGGCAAGGCGCGTCGCGCACTCGTCGAGATCGACCTTTTCGCGGAGCGTCTCCTGGTCGTATCCCCGGATGAAACTCATTGCTCTCCTTCCGCAGCGTCCCCGTCCAGTCTGCCTTCCGGTCGAGCGCTCGTCGGGGCGGCGCGCCCTGGTCGGCGCATCCGACCCGTGACATACCGCGGCACGGCCGGGGCACACCCGATCGATCCGGTCGAGGTCAGCGGAGGAAGAGTGAGGCGTCGGGACGAGGCGACGCGACGGCATCGGCATCCGTGACGACCCGCGCCCCCTGCAGGAAGGCCTCGGCCTCGGCGCCCTGCACGATCTTCGCCGGGTGCGGGCCGGCCGCCAGCATCCGCGGCAGCCACTCCGTCGGCAGGGGAGAGGCGGATGCCGCGATCACGAGGTTCCCGAACCGACGTCCCTTGAGCACCTGCGTGTCGGCGAGGATGCCGATCTCGGGCAGGACTTCGGCGATCGTCGCAGCCTGGCGGCGGGCGAACGCGAGGCCCGGGCCGTCCGCGACGTTGACGAGCAGCACGCCGCCGGGAGCGAGCAGGCCGGAGAGCTCGCGGTAGAACTCGACGCTCGTGAGGTGGGCGGGCGTCTGCGCTCCGGAGTACACATCCGAGACCACGAGGTCGCAGCTCGCCTGCAGGGCGCCCGGAAGCCGACCCACTCCCTCCCGTGCATCACCGATGCGGATGCGGATGGCGGCGCCCTTCGGCAGCGGCAGATGTTCGCGGACCAGCTGGGCGAGCGGCGCTTCGAGCTCGATGACCTGCTGGCGGGAGCCGGGGCGGGTGGCGTCGATGTAGCGGGGGATCGTGAGCGCGCCGGCGCCGAGGTGCACGGCGGTGAGAGGCCCGGGCGCGAGCTGATCGATCACCGCGCCCATGCGCACGATGTACTCGAAATGCAGGTGTGTGGGGTCATCGAGGTCGACGTGCGACTGCGGGGTGTCGTCGACGATGAGTTCGAACCCGCTGGTGAACTCCGACGGCACGATGCTGGCGATGCCCCCGTGGTCCAGGCGGGCCTGCGGGTGCTCGACGTCGCGCGATCGGTTCCGGCCCATGGCCCGAGCCTACGCGTCAACGGAATGCGTCAGCGCAGCTTGCCGTTGGCGCAGGTCTCCTGCTCGACCGTCTGACCGGAGATGGCCGGGTCGAGCGTCGCGCGCGGCGCCGGGGTCGCGGGCGCGTCCGTGGACGGAGGGGTGGCCGGTGTCTCACCTTCGGTGCCCGGAGCGGGCTCGACCAGCTCGACGCCCCCGTTGTTGCTGACGCCGCCGGTGAGCTGCACGGGCTGGCCCGCTTTCAGCGCGTCCCAGATGGTGGCTGCCGCGTCATAGTTCGGGACGACCCGGTCGGAGTCGTCGGGGTCACCGAACACCGGGTACTGCAGGAAGACGAAGTCCGAGAAGGGCACGTCCTTGATCGAGAGCGCGAGCTGTGCGAGCCGGACGGGATTGGCCAGCTCGTCGCTCGGGTCGATGTTGTCGACCACGGTGTCGGCGAGTCCCAGCACCTTGCCCGGATCGCTGAGCACCTCGTCGCTCATGATCTTCTTCACCAGGCGCGACATGTACTGCTGCTGGTTCGAGACGCGGGCCATGTCGCTCTCGTCGCCGACACCGTGCCGGGTGCGGATGAACTGGAGCGCCTCGTAGCCCGAGACGGTGCGCGGCCCCGGCTCCCAGTCGAGAGCCGTGTGCCGGTCGCGGATGCCTTCTCCGCCGATGCACACCTCCACACCGCCGATCGCGTCGGTGACCTCCATCACTCCGTCGAAGGCGATCTTCGCGGCGAACGGGATCTCGATGCCCGTGAGCTGGGTGACCGTCTTCGCGACGCAGGAGAGTCCGGCGCGCTGGAAGATCGAGTTGATCTGCGTCTTGTTGGTCGCGGAGGCGACGGATCCGTCCGGGAGGGTGCACTCCGGGGTCTCGATCATCAGGTCGCGGGGGAGCGAGACCACCGTGACGTTGCGGGGCTCTGCCGAGACGTGCACGAGCAGATTCACGTCGTTGAGGATGCCGCCGTCGGCCTCCGAGCAGCGTTCTCCGAGAAGCCCGGTGGAGACCTCGCCGCACTCATCGGTGCCGATGATGAGCATGCTGAACTCGCCGGGGAAGGCGCCGATCTGGGGAGGCTCCACCTCGGGGGCGTCTTCGAGGGTGACGGCACCGTCGCTGAAGCGATTGAAGTAGTCCGTCACGATGAACGCGGCGACGGCGATCGCGGACACGAGGATGACGCCCAGCGTGATCCCGGCGATCTTCAGGAAGCCCTTGGCGGGCCCGGGCGTGGGGAGAGTCGCATGGCGCGCGACCGTGGAGCGGTCGGCTTCGTCGTGGCGGCGCATGCCCGCGAGCCTACCGGCGGACCTTGCGAGTGCCGCGCAGGCCCAGCCTGGGCAATGCCTGGGAGAGACCGCGGAGCAGCTGATGTTACGACCGCATGACGATTGTGAGAGGAACTTGCAGGTAAAGAAACGCCTAGCAGGTAACATCTTAGATCGAGACTATGAGGTCTCGATGAGGGTGAGAAGGAGAACGAGATGATCAAGAAAACTAAGTGGTTTGCGGGTGGCGTGCTGGCTGTTGGGCTCGTAGCGAGCACAATCAGTGCCGGGCAGATCGCAACGGGAGTCGAAACGGGAACGCTGACCTTCGCGTCCGAGTACACATGTCAGCACACCGTTCGAGATGCGATCGCTGATGGGCAGCGGGTTCGCCAGGACTGCACATACGCCGGGCCCATGTTGCTTGGGTGGGCAACCGCCGGCGGGCCGTGGATTGCAGTGATCGGCTGATCTCGAGGGCACTCCTGGCGGAGTGCCCGAAGTTTGATGGAGTCGGCATGCTCTCGTGTCGGCCCCATCAAAACCGCAGTTAGCTGGAGCGGGGGTGTGCCTCCCCAACGACCCCCCATTTCGCACACGGAGGGCGCACGTGCGACCAGAAGTTCCGTGCCCACGAGGCGCATTGGGTCTTCGAGTCTGACGCTCACGCCCCGTGGAGGCGCTGATGTTACGGCCGCATGACGATTGTGAGAGGAACTTGCAGGTAAAGAAACGCCTAGCAGGTAACATCTTAGATCGAGACTATGAGGTCTCGATGAGGGTGAGAAGGAGAACGAGATGATCAAGAAAACTAAGTGGTTTGCGGGTGGCGTGCTGGCTGTTGGGCTCGTAGCGAGCACAATCAGTGCCGGGCAGATCGCAACGGGAGTCGAAACGGGAACGCTGACCTTCGCGTCCGAGTACACATGTCAGCACACCGTTCGAGATGCGATCGCTGATGGGCAGCGGGTTCGCCAGGACTGCACATACGCCGGGCCCATGTTGCTTGGGTGGGCAACCGCCGGCGGGCCGTGGATTGCAGTGATCGGCTGATCTCGAGGGCACTCCTGGCGGAGTGCCCGAAGTTTGATGGAGTCGGCATGCTCTCGTGTCGGCCCCATCAAAACCGCAGTTAGCTGGAGCGGGGGTGTGCCTCCCCAACGACCCCCCATTTCGCACACGGAGGGCGCACGTGCGACCAGAAGTTCCGTGCCCACGAGGCGCATTGGGTCTTCGAGTCTGACGCTCACGCCCCGTGGAGGCGCTGATGTTACGGCCGCATGACGATTGTGAGAGGAACTTGCAGGT
>NZ_JBLVOH010000125.1:7762-14214 GCF_053543675.1 Microbacterium umsixpiens | reverse complement strand
ACACAGCAGCACCGATCACGAAGGAGCGATCCATGCGTAAGAAGATCCTGGCCACCGCGGCGATGACCGCGGTCGCCGCCCTGGCACTGTCCGGCTGTTCCACCGGCGGAGAGGAGACGCCGGCCGAAGGGGGCGGCGGACTCCAGATCGACGTTCCCGACATCGCCATGCAGGAGGAGCTCGGCGACTACGAGGGCGAGGTCAACATCGTCGCCTGGAGTGGATTCGTCGAGCCCGCCTGGAGCGACGCCTTCACCACCGAGACCGGCTGCGTCGTGAACCGCCGCGTCGCCGGCACCAGCGACGAGATGGTCCAGCTCATGCGCACCGGCGACTACGACCTGGTCTCCGCCTCGGGCGACGCGAGCCTGCGCCTGATCGCCGGTGGCGACGTGCAGCCGCTCAACCTCGAGCTCATCCCGAACTTCGGCGACGACATCGTCGAGGGCATGAAGGGTCAGATCTACGACACCATCAACGGCAAGTCCTACGGCATCCCGATCGGTCGCGGCGCGAACATCCTCCAGTACAACAGCGAGGTCGTGACCGAGGAGCCCACCAGCTGGGACATCGCGTGGGAGGAGGACAGCCCCTACGCGGGCAAGGTCATCGCCTACGACGCCCCGATCTACATCGCCGACGCCGCGGTGTACCTGATGGCGCACGAGCCCGACCTCGGTATCACGAACCCGTACGCGCTCGACCAGAAGCAGCTGGATGCGGCGATCGACCTGCTCAAGCAGCAGAACGACATCGTCTCCGAGTACTGGTCCGACCCGGCCGCGCAGATCACCTCGTTCGCGGGCGGCACCACGGTGCTCGGCACGTCGTGGGAGGTGCTGCGCAAGCTCACCGAGGATGACAAGTTCAAGAGTGTGCTGCCGGAAGAGGGCTCGACCGGATGGTCGGACGCCTGGATGATGGCGACCGAGTCGAAGAATCCGAACTGCGCCTACGCGTGGATGGACTACTCGTCTTCGCCGGAGGTGAACGGCGCGATCGCGATGAACTTCGGCATGGCGCCCGCCAACGCCGCCTTCTGCGACACCAGCGATGAGGCGAAGGCGCACTGCGACTACTTCAACGCCACCGACGAGGAGTACTTCAAGAACGTCTGGTTCTGGACGACTCCGATCGAGCAGTGCATCGACGGCCGCACCGACGTCACCTGCACGAACTTCCAGCAGTGGACGGACGCCTGGCTCTCGGTCAAGGGCTGAGCCGCATCGAGGGGCGGGTCTTCCGGCCCGCCCCTCACCTCCGCAGATCTTCCGCCACCACGAACGGGATCGACATGAAGCGCCGCCTCCGCATCGCCGGGCTCCTCGCTCTTCCGATGAGCTGGCTCATCGGGATCTACATCTTCTCGCTGGTCATGCTCCTCGTGACCGCCTTCTGGATCACCGACCCCTTCACCTCGAAGGTGAAGCCCGGTTTCACGCTGCGCAACTTCGAGCAGCTCTTCGTCAATCCGGCCTACCTGTCGACCTCGCTGCGCACCCTCGGGATCGCGCTCGCCGTGACGGTGCTCGCCGTGCTCATCTCCGTCCCCCTCGGCATCTTCATGGCGAAGGTCGCCTCGCCCTGGTTGCGGGCCCTCCTCGCGGTCTCGATCACCCTGCCGCTCTGGGCCGGCTACCTGGTGAAGGTGCTCGCGATGCGCATCACCTTCACCGAGCAGGGCTTCGCGAACTGGCTGCTCGCACCCCTCGGGCTCTCCGGCCCCGGCTTCAGCATCCTGACCGTCGTGCTGACCCTCACGTACCTGTGGCTGCCGTACATGGCGGTGCCCGTCTACACCGCGATCCGACAGCTGCCGCCCAACCTCTTCGACGCCTCCGCCGACCTCGGTGCGGGGTCGTGGCGCACGATCGTCTCGGTCGTGCTCCCGCTCATCAAGCCCGCCCTCATCGCGGGTTCGGTGTTCACGTTCTCCCTGAGCCTGGGTGACTACCTCGTCGCCCGGTTCGTCGGCGGCGACACGCAGATGATCGGCAGCGTGATCGCGTCGAACATCAACCTGAACCCGCCGCTGGCGGCCGCGTACTCGCTCGTACCGATCGCCTTCGTCGTCGTCTACCTGGTGAGCGTGCAGCGCACCGGTGCTCTGGAAAGGATGTGAGTCGCGCATGCTGAGACTGTCCCGCACCTCCAAGGTCGTGCTCGGGGTCATCGTCGCGATCGTGCTCGCGTTCATGTACATCCCGCTCGCGCTCGTCGTGCTCAACTCGTTCAACTCCGCGCGCATCGTGAGCTGGCCGGTCACCGGGTTCTCGCTCGAATGGTGGGGGAAGGCGTTCACGAGCGAGCCGGTGCGCGCGGCTCTGCTGAACTCGGTCCTCGTCGCCTCCGGTGCCACCGTGATCGCCGTGATCCTCGGAACGCTCGTGGCCTTCGCGCTGCAGCGGTCCTCGTTCTTCGGTCAGCGTGCGGTGAACCTCCTCGTGGTGCTGCCGATCGCCCTGCCCGGCATCGTCACCGGTGTCGCCCTGAACAACACGTACAACCAGATCCTGGAGCCCATCGGCATCCAGGTCGGCTTCTACGGCATGATCATCGCGCACGGCACCTTCTGCATCGTCATGGTGTTCAACAACGTGCTCGCGCGGCTGCGACGGATGAACCCCGGCATCGAGGAGGCGTCGAAGGACCTCGGGGCGAGCCCGTGGCAGACATTCGTGCTGGTGACGCTGCCGCAGTTCCGCAGCGCGCTCATCGCCGGCGCCATCCTCGCCTTCGCCCTCAGCTTCGACGAGGTGTACGTGACGATCTTCACGGCGCCTCCCGGCGTCGACACCCTGCCGCTGTGGATCATGAACCAGATGGCCCGGCCCAATGAGGCCAACGTCGTCAACGTCGTCGCGACGGTCGTCATCGTCGCGTCCTTCATCCCGGTGTGGATCTCACAGCGGCTCGGGAAGGAGGTCGACGAGCGCGGCTGACGCGGACGCGGGCGTCGTCGGATGCGGCGCTCGCTCGGATCTGGGGGACTGCAGGGGGCTGCAGTCAGGCACACAGCAGTTTTCGGTCTTCCACGATCAAAGGAGTTCGTTGATGGAAAAGCGCATGAGTGACGTCGTCTTCTCGCGGCGTGCAGTGCTGGGCGGGATGCTCGGACCGGGCGCGATCATGCTCGTCGGGTGCGGCCCGGATGAGGCATCGCCCTCGCCGTCCGCGGGGAGCGGAGGAGGCTCCTACGACGTCATCGTCATCGGGGCGGGGTCCGCCGGCATGGCCGCCGCGCGGGAGCTGATGGACGCCGGCAAGAAGGTGATCGTGCTCGAGGCGCGCGACCGCGTGGGCGGACGCCTGTGGACCGACCGCACCTTGATGAGCATCCCGCACGAGCGCGGTGCATCGCTGTGTCACGGCGGGCCGGACACCGAGACCTGGGCCTGGGCGCAGAAGCTCGGGATCGAGGGGCGGAAGTTCGAGAACAAGTTCTCCCGCTACAGCCCGAGCACGCCCTGGGTCGGCTGGGATACCCCCGACTTCTACGCCTTCCCCGAGGGCACGCCCGCGCTCGCGGTGCCGCTGCCGGAGCCGACGGCGAAGGAGTCGGCGCTGCAGTACCTGGAGCGCCTCGGCATCGCGCCGACGAACTACCCGCTCGCGCTGTTGGGCATCCAGGTCGACACCGAGCAGTTCGCCGTCTACCCGGCCTACGGTGTCGTCGACACGCTGACCGCCTGCCTGACGGTGTCGAAGACCGGGGTGATCGAGCCCGACGGGTACGCCGGTGACTACAAGCTGCTCGCGCCGTACGTCGACATCCTGAACGCCGTGGGGGAAGGCGTGGAGGTCCGGTTGGAGACGCCGATCGAGACGATCGACTACTCCGGATCCGGAGTGAGCGTGCAGGCGGGATCCGAGACGTTCGAGGCGGATGCCTGCGTCGTCACGGTGCCCATCGGGGTGCTGCAGAAGAAGTCGATCACCTTCTCGCCGCCGCTGGAGGACGACCGGATGGCGGCCATCGACGCGGTGAAGCAGACCGTCGCGTACAAGACCATCCTCGAGTTCGACCACCCGGTGCGCCCGGAGAGCTTCGACATGGTGAACCAGCACGACGAGGGTCCCTGCCAGTTCTGGGACGAGTCCACCGGGATGCCCGGCTACGACGGCCAGCTCATCGTGGCCTGGGACACCGGGGATCGCGCGCGGGAGCTGCTCGCGCTTCCGGAGAGGGAGCGGTTCGACGCGGCGCTCGCCGGAGTGCGCAAGCTCGCCGGCGACCAGGGGCTGGACTACGTGAACGCGTCGAACTACGACTGGCGCGACGACGAGTTCGCCCTCGGGGCGTATGCGACCGGCGAGCGGGATCAGGACACGATCTACCGGCCGGCGAAGGACACGCTGTTCTGGGCCGGGGCGATCAAGAGCTCGGTCGCGAGCGCGCACTCCAGCGGGCTCGAAGCGGCGCAGGCGGTGCTGGTCGCGTCGTAGCGGCGCGGGAGTAGGGGAGGAGCGGGGCCGGTGGCGCACGTCCCGCTCCTCTGCCGCCTCGGCGCGACTTTGACATAGGTCAAAATCTCGAATAGCGTCGAGCCATGGCACAGGCACGCGATCGCGACGACGTCTCCGACCGCATCGCGGGCGCCACCGCCGCCGAGATCTCGGAGAGCGTGCGCGATCTCGTCGATCGCGGCGAGCTCGCCCCCGGCGATCACCTCCCCTCGGTCCGGGCCCTCGCCGCCCGCCTCGGCGTCAACCGCAACACGGTGCTCGCGGCCTACCGCTCGCTGGTCACCGCGCGCATCGCGATCACGGGCGGCCGCACCGGCACGACGGTGCTCGGTCCCGCGCAGAACCCCGACGAGGGCTTCACCGCGGGGACCGTGCTGCGCGACATCGGGAGCGGCAACCCCGATGCCGCGCACCTTCCCGACCTCGCCGCCGCCTTCGCCGGTATCGAGCCCGCCCACGTGCTCTACGGCGAGTCCGTGATCGATCCCGCACTGGCCGAATGGGCCACGGAGTGGATCGCCGCCGACCACCCTCGACCCTTCCGTCTGTCGATCACCGCCGGGGCCGTGGACGCCGTCGAACGCCTGCTCGCCCAGAGCCTGGTGCAGGGCGACCGCGTCGGCCTCGAAGACCCGTGCTTCCTCTCCAGCATCCACACCGCACGCCTGGCGGGGTACGCGCCCGTCGCGATCCCCGTCGACCGCGAGGGGATGACCGTCGAGGGGCTGCGCACCGCACTGGAGAGCGGCGCCCGCGCGATCGTCTGCACGCCGCGCGCGCACAACCCGACCGGTGTCGGCATCAGTGCGGCGCGGGCGATGGCGCTTCGCGAGGTGCTCGCCGAGCACCCGCACGTGCTGGTCATCGAAGACGACCATTTCTCGCTGCTCTCGACCACGCCGTACTCCAGCATCATCGCTCCCGCGCACCAGCGGTGGGCGCTCGTGCGCTCGGTGTCGAAGTTCCTCGGACCCGACATGCGCCTCGCAGTCACGGCATCCGATCCGGTCACCGCCAACAGGCTCGCCCTGCGGCTCAGCCCCGGCACGATGTGGGTGAGCCATGTGATGCAGCGGCTCGCCGCCGGAATGCTGCGCGATGCCGCCACGCAGAGCCTGATCGCCGACGCCGGCACACACTACGCGGCACGCAACCGCGCGTTCGTCGCGCAGCTGGCAGCACGGGGAGTGCACGCGCAGGGCGACGACGGGCTCAACGTCTGGGTCGACGTCCAGGGCGATACCGCCGAGGTGTCCCGTCGTCTCGCGTTGCGGGGCTGGCTCGCCCGCTCCGGTGCGGAGTTCGCGCTCGATCCTGACGGCTCGTCCGGTGACACGCACCTGCGTCTGACCGTGCACGACCTCGACGAGGCCGACACGCAGCGCCTCGTCGACGACCTCGCCGGTGCCATCGCCGGCACCCGCGGGACGGGAGCGGAGTCATGAGGGCGGGTGGGATGGCCGAAGCCGAGTATCGAATCGGACGCTCCTCCCGGCTGGAGGGTGTGCTGTACGACCTCCGCGGCCCCGTCGCGGCACGCGCAGCCGAACTCGAGCGCAGCGGTGAGTCCATCCTGCGGCTCGACATCGGCAACCCGGCGCCCTTCGGATTCGAGGCTCCGCCGGCCATCGTCGAGGCACTGCGCTCCGCGCTCCCGCACGCGCACGGGTACTCGGAATCGGCCGGCCTGCCCGAGACCCGCGAGGCGATCGCTGCGCACTACGCCCGCCGCCGCGGTTTCCCCGCTCTCTCGATCGACGACATCACGGTCGGCAACGGCGTCTCCGAGCTTGTCGGACTCACTCTGCAGGCCTTGCTGGAGCCGGGCGACGAGGTGCTGATCCCGAGCCCGGACTATCCGCTGTGGACCGCATCGACCGTGCTCTCCGGAGGGCAGCCGGTGCACTACCCCTGTGTCGAGTCCGAAGGCTGGATGCCCGACCTCGCGGCGATGGAGTCGCTGATCGGCCCGCACACCGCGGCGA
>NZ_JBLVOH010000125.1:4248-7742 GCF_053543675.1 Microbacterium umsixpiens | reverse complement strand
CCTCATTAACCCGAACAACCCGACGGGGGCGGTGTACGGGCGCGAGGTGCTCGAGCAGATCGCCGAGCGCGCGCGACGACACGGGCTGCTGCTGCTCTCCGATGAGATCTACGACCGGGTCGTCTATCCCGGGTTCGAGCACCTCTCCACCGCGCAGGTCGCGCCGGATGTGCCCTGCGTCACGTTCGCCGGGCTGTCCAAGACCCACCGCGTCGCGGGCTACCGTGCCGCCTGGATGACGGTCACCGGGTTCCATGCCGATGACCAGTTCCTCTCCGGCGTGCGCCTGCTGGCGTCCATGCGGATGTGCGCATCGGTTCCCGCGCAGCACGCGATCACGGCCGCGCTGACGCAGGATGACTCGCTCGACGCGCTGGTCGCATCCGATGGCCGGCTCACGCGGCAGCGGGATGCGGCGCTCGACGCGCTCGACGCGATTCCGGGTATCCGCACCCAGGCCGCGGGTGGGGGGCTGTATCTCTTCCCGCGCCTCGATCCGGAGCTGCACCGCATCGACGACGACGAACGGCTGGTCCTCGACCTCCTCGACGCGGAGCGTATCCTCCTCGTGCACGGGAGGGCGTTCCACCTGCGTACCCCCGATCACGTCCGGATCGCCTTCCTCCCCCAGACCGACGTGCTCGCCGACGCGCTCCGACGCTTCGGCTCCTTCCTGAGCGGATACTCTCCGCCAGGGCGCTGAGCGCCTCCGACCCGGTGGAGTGACCGAGTGGCCAGGTCGCGGTCCGCAAGACCGTGCACGCAGGTTCGATTCCTGCCTCCACCTCAGACCGGGCTCACTCGAGCCGACGCCGACGAAGGGCCTTCCGCCATGGACAGCGCATTCATCCCCGCAGCCAAACCGCTCATCGGCGACGAGGAGGTAGCGGCCGTCGAGCGCGTACTGCGCAGCGGGATGCTCGCTCAGGGCCCGGAGGTCGCCGCGTTCGAGGCGGAGTTCGCCGACCGGTTCCTCCAGGGGCGCACCGCGGTGGCCGTCAACTCCGGCACGAGCGGGCAGCTGCTGGGCCTGATCGCTTCGGGAGTGGGACCGGGAGACGAGGTGATCGTGCCATCGTTCACGTTCGCCGCGGTGGCGAACTCCGTCGTCCTCGCGGGCGCGACCCCGGTCTTCGTCGATATCGAGCCGGTGCACTTCACCCTCGATCCGGCACGGGTGCGCGCGGCGATCACTCCGCGGACGAAGGGCATCATGCCGGTGCATCTGTATGGGCACCCCTTCCTCGTCGACGAGATAGAAGCGGTGGCGGCCGAGCACGGCCTGGCAATCTACGAGGATGCGGCGCAGGCGCACGGCGCCGCCTGGCGCGGTCGTCCGGCCGGCACCATCGGCGCGTTCGGGATGTTCAGCCTGTATCCGACCAAGAACATGACGGCCATCGAAGGCGGCATCGTCGCGTGTGCCGACGAGGACATCGCCCGCACCGTGCGGCTGCTGCGAAACCAGGGGATGGAGACGCAGTACGCGAACGAGATCGTCGGGTACAACAACCGCATGAGCGAGGTGCACGCCGCGGTGGGTCGCGTGCAGCTGCGGAAGGTGGGGGAGTGGACCCGGCAGCGTCAGCGGAATGCGGCGCTGTTGGATGAGGCGCTCGCCGGCATCGACGGGCTCACGATTCCGCGGGTCGCCGACGGCGCCGAGCACGTGTATCACCAGTACACGGTGCGCATCGCCGGGGATGAGCGCGACCGGGTGCGGGACGCCCTGCGCGATGAACACGCTGTCGGAGCGGGCGTCTACTACCCGATCCCCAACCATCGGCTGCCCTCGCTGCAGCGATACGCCCCCGGGGCCGACCTGCCCGAGACCGAGCGGGCGGCGCAGGAGGTGCTCTCGATCCCGGTGCACCCGTCGCTCACGCGCGAGGACCTCGACCGGGTCGTCAACGGTCTCGAGGCCGTGATGTCGGCCGGCGGCTGATCGCCGGGGTTCCGCTGCGGGTCAGGCGGCCAGGGCGAGCCACGCTCTCGGCGAATGGCCGATGCGCTGGGCGAACACCCGAGAGAAGGCCGAGGCGCTGGCGTAGCCGAGCTCCGCGGCGACGGTGCTCACCGGCATCCCGGCGCGCAGCTGCTCCTGTGCGACGGTGAGACGCCACTCGGTGAGGTGGTCCCCGGGCGATCGTCCGAGGACGTCCTTGAACCGCGCGGCGAACGCACTCCGCGACATGTTCGACCGGCGCGCCAGCGACTCCAGGTTCCAGGGATCGCCGGGTGCCTCGTGCATCGCGACGAGTGCCGGGGCGAGCCGTTCGTCCGCGAGCCCGGGAAGCAGGCCCGGCGGGAGGTCGAGGCGCCCGCTGTTGTCGAGCATCCACCGCAGCAGCTGGATCAGGACCACTTCGAACATGCGGTCGGCGACGAGAGGGCGTCCGCAGCGGACGTTGTCGACCTCGGAGAACAGCAGGTCGAGCGCCGGGGCGAGCGCGGCGACCTCATCGAGGGGCAGCACGATCGTCGAAGGAAGCGTGCGCACGAGCGGATGTGTGGCCCCGCCGTCGAAGTCCAGCGTCGCGCACGCGAAGTCCGACTCGTCGGTCGGCGCGTTGAGGAAGGTGTGGTCGAGCGGACGCGGGAAGAACAGCAGGCTCGGCCGCGTGATGAGCTCGCGCTCGGTGCTGCCGTCGGGGCGACGGTGGGTCACCTCCATCTCGCCGCGTCGCAGCACATGCAGGTAGCCGTGGCCGCCGCTCGCCGGGAAGACCGTCGTGCCGCACAGGGGGCCGGAGTGGAACAGGCGCGTGCGCACGCGGAAGCGCTCGAGCAGCGGAGTGAGGCGGTCGACAGAGGGCATGGTTCCAGTATCTGGACGATCTGTCATGAATGCAAGACGTTCTGCTGCGCATCGTCCGATGATTCTCGGAAGACTCGAGGGGAGGCCGATCGGCCTCACCCGACTAACGAAGGAGCATCACATGCCCAACGTCTCTCTCATCGAACGCGAATCGGCCACCGGACCCGTCAAGGAGCAGCTCGACCAGATCGCCGGCGCCTTCGGGACCGTGCCGGCGATGTTCCGCGCCGTCGCGAACTCCCCGGCTGCCCTCACGAGCATGTGGAGCGCATTCGGCGCGTACGGTGGCGGCACCCTCGGCGCGGCCCTCGGTGAGCAGATCGCCGTGGCGGTCGCCGACCGCAACTCGTGCAACTACTGCCTCGCGGCGCACACCGCACTCGGCAAGAAGGCCGGTCTGACGCGCGAGACGCTCGCCGCAGCACAGGTCGGCGAGTCCGACGATCCGCGCACGGCCGCCCTGCTGGCATTCGCGCTGAAGCTCGTCGACGCCCGCGGACAGGTGTCCTCGGCTGATGTCGACGCGGTCCGCGCGCAGGGGTGGAACGACGAGCAGATCGTCGAGACCATCGGCCAGGTGGCGCTGAACCTGTTCACGAACTACGTGAACATCGCCCTCGATGTCCCGGTGGACTTCCCGAGCGTGGCACTGCGCCGCGCGAGCTGAACCGCCACC
>NZ_JBLVOH010000125.1:0-4228 GCF_053543675.1 Microbacterium umsixpiens | reverse complement strand
GTCGTGCCGTCTCAGTTCGCGTCGGCGTGGTGTGCGGGGCTGTCGACCTCGTCCAGCCAGGCGGCGATCGTGGCACGAGCGGCGGTCTCGAGCCGCGGGCCGTGGAGCCTGGCCTGCTCGCGGATCGTGCGCGGGTCGATGCCGTGGTGGTGCAGCTCGTGCGCGTGCCCGATGAGCCAATTCCCGATCGTGCGATGGTCGGCCTCCAGGTGGAACTGCAGTGCGAGCACGGCGTCGGTGGCGAACGCCTGGTTCGGGAAGTCCGGCGTGCGAGCGAGATGGCGGGCGCCCTCAGGGATGGTGAAGGCATCGCCGTGCCAGTGCAGGACGGGCAGACCGTCGAGGGGACGCAGGGGAGAGTCGAGGCCCTCGGGCGTGAGTTCGAGCGGCGCGTAGCCGATCTCCACGGACCCGGTCGGAGCGACCGCTGCTCCCATCTCCTCGGCGATGAGCTGTGCGCCCAGACAGATGCCCAACATCGCCCGGCCGTCGCGCAGCCGGTGCGCGATCGCCTCCTTCGACGCGTGCAGGAACGGATAGTGCACGGTCTCGTACACCCCGATGGGGCCACCGAGCACGATGAGCAGATCCGCGTCGTCCACCCGCTCGATGTCGATCGCCTGCACGCCGAGGTCGACGTACTCCACGCGATACCCCCGCTCGATCAGCAGCGGCTCGAGGATGCCCAGGCCTTCGAAGTGGACGTGCCGGAATGCGAGCGCGGTGCGCGGCGGCGAGGACGAGGTCGTCATGGAGTCCGCCTTTCTGCGACGTGTGCGACGAGTTCGGTGAGACGGTGCGAGTATCCCCACTCGTCGTCGTACCAGGCCGAGATCTTGACCTGCGAGCCGATCACGCGGATCAGTGTGGTGTCCAGAATCGACGAGTGCGGGTCGATGACCGAGTCCGAGACAGCGATCTCGTCGTCGGCGCAGCGCAGGATCCCCTTGAGTCGATCGTCCGCGCCTGCCTGGTACGCGGCCCTCACCTCGTCGGCGGTGACGGTCCGATTCGCGGTGACGGTGAGATGCGTGATCGACCCCCTGAGGGTGGGAGCCCGCAGCGCCGTGCCCTCGAGCCGCCCGTCGAGGTGCGGGAGGACGCGCGTGACGGCCTCGGCGGCGCCGAGGCTGCTCGCCGTGATCCTCGCGTCTCGGGTTCCCGCGGGCAGCAGGTCGGCGTGGGGGATGTCCTGGACGCAGTCGTCCACGGAGCCTGAGTGGACCGTCGTCATCAGCGCCGCGTCGATCCCGAAGGCGTCATCGAACACCTGCAGCACCGGCGCCAGGCAGAGCGTGGTGCACGAGCCGCTGGAGATCACGTGGTGCCGGTCGGGGTCGTACGATCCGTCGTTCACGCCGAGCACGAAGGTCCCGTCGTCGCCGGCAGCGGGCGACGTCATGATCACCTTCTCGGCGCCGGCGGCGAGGTGCTCCCTCGCGGCGTCCGCGCGGGCGGCCTGGCCGGTCGACTCGATGACGATGTCGACGCCGAGTTCGTCCCACGGCAGGGATCGGCGGTCGTGTTCGGCGTACACCCGGATCGCGTGGCCGTTGAGGAAGAGATGCTTGTCGTCATGTCGGGCCGCGGCTGTCGGCCGGCCGCTTCCCCGGTCGCTCTCGAGGAGGTCGGCGATCCCGCGAGCGCCGCGCGGGTCGTTCAGCGCGACCAGCTCCAGGTCGGACCTGCGCGTCATGAGAAGGCGGAGCTGGTTGCGCCCGATCCGCCCGAGTCCGTTGATGGCGATCTTCGTGGGCATGGAGTTCTTTCGGGGGTGGTGAGGATCCGGAGCGATCTGTGAGGATGTTCGGTCGAACACGGATCAGGCGAGAGCCGTCAATGCTCGATCGATCACGTCCATCGCGATGTCGAGCTGCTGGTCGGTGGTGGTGAGGGTCGGCAGGAAACGGATCACGTTCGCGTCGCTGCCCGCGGTGAGGAGGAGGATCCCCTCCTGTGCCGCGAAAGTCGCAATGGCCGAGGCCGCGCCGGCCGCCGGACGCGACGTTCCGGGTTCGGTCAGCTCGAACGCGTACATCGCACCCCGACCGCGCACGTCCCCGATCAGCGGATGACGCGTGGCGAGGTCGTTCAGCTGCTGCTCGAGCCTCTCGCCGATGCGCGACGCCTCGGCGAAGAAGTCTCCGTGCTCGAGCTCATCGACGACGGCCAGGGCGGCGGCGATGGACACCGGGTTGCCGCCGAACGTCCCGCCGAGGGTGCCGGGGTCGGCAGCATCCATGATCTCGGCGCGCCCGGTGACACCGGCGAGCGGGAGGCCCGCCGCGATGCCCTTGGCGGTGAGCACGAGATCGGGCACCACACCGAATCCCTCGCTCGCGAACCAGGTCCCCGTGCGGCCGAGGCCGGTCTGGATCTCGTCCGCGATGAACACGACGCCGTTGCGGGTGCACCACTCCTGCAGCGCGGGCAGGTAACCGTCTGCGGGCACGACGAAGCCGCCCTCGCCCTGGATGGGCTCCGCGATCAGAGCTGCGAGGTCGGTGGCGCCGATGCGCTGCTCGAGGTGCGCGATCGTCCGCTGCGCCGCCTGCTCTCCGGTGAGTCCGTCGCGGTACGGGTACGAGTTCGGTACGCGGTGGATGTCGGGAGCGAAGGGACCGAAACCGGTGCCGTACGCCGCCTTGTGGTTCATGGCGAGGGCCAGGTTCGTACGCCCGTGGAAGGCGTGGTCGAGTGCGGCGACCGCGCGGCGGCCGGTGTGTCTGCGGGCGATCTTGACCGCGTTCTCCACGGCCTCCGCTCCGGAGTTGGCGAAGAAGGAGCGCTTCTCGTGCTCGCCGGGAGTCTTCTCGGCGAGGCGCTCCGCGAGCCGTACGTATCCCTCGTAGGGGGTCACCGTGAAGAGGGTGTGGGTGACCTGCTCGAGCTGCGCGGCCGCTGCGGCGATGGCGGCGGGATTCCCGTGGCCGATCGTGGTCACGCCGATACCGCTCCCCAGGTCGAGGAAGCGGTTGCCGTCGACGTCGGTCACCCACGGGCCGTCGGCATGGTCGATGTAGATCGGGAGCACGCTGCCGACCCCGCGGGCCACGGATCTCTGACGCCGCTCGTGGATCGCACGGCTCCGCGGCCCCGGCACCTCGGTGCGCAGGGAGGGGGCGGATGAGCGGCCGGAAAGCACGTCGAGCGGGGACATGGGGCTCCTGTCGGGTGTGGCGCGAGGCGATCCAGCCTCACATCAGATCGACCTAAGACTATGTTAGCCTTTGGCCTATGTCAAAAATGGAACGGCCGGACGGGGCCGACGATCGATACCCCACGGCGTTCACCGTCGAAGACTTCCGCTCCAACATCGCAGCGGTCCGCGCACGCATCGACGAGGCGGCCCGTCGCGCGGGGCGTCACCCGCACGACATCACGCTGCTTCCGGTGAGCAAGACCGTCCCCACCGAGCGCGTCCGGGTCGCCATCGAGTCCGGCATGCGGCTGCTCGGAGAGAACAAGGTGCAGGAGGCGGTGCGCAAGCACGGCGAGACGACCGACCTCGACGTGTCGTGGTCGATCATCGGACATCTGCAGACCAACAAGGCACGGGACGTCGCCGCGTTCGCCGCGGAGTTCCAGGCCCTCGACCGGCTGCGTGTCGCCGAAGCGCTCGACCGGCGCCTGCAGGCGGCAGGACGCAGCCTTGACGTCTTCGTGCAGGTGAACACCTCGGCGGAGGACTCGAAGTTCGGGATGCCGCCGGAGGAACTCCCCACGTTCCTCGAGGCGTTGCCCTCGTATCAGAGCCTTCACGTGCGTGGACTCATGACGCTCGCCATCCTGACGCCCGACGAGCACCGTGTGCGTGAATGCTTCTCCCTCCTGCGCATACTGCGAGACCAGGCCAGGGAAGACGCCCCCGACCTGATCGGCACCGGCGAGCTCTCGATGGGGATGTCGGGGGACTACGAGATCGCCGTCGAGGAGGGGGCGACCTGCGTGCGCGTCGGACAGGCGATCTTCGGCGCCCGCGCCCTCCCCGACAGCTACTACTGGCCCGAGGCCTGACCGGCGACGACGTCGGCGCGGCGATCAGTCGTCGGTGCGGAAACCCGCCGCCTTGTGGGTGCCGTCGCAGAACGGTTTGAGGGTCGAGAGCCCGCAGCGGCACAGGGCCACGGTGCGGCGATGCGGCTCGATCGGCTCACCGTCGGCGGTGCGCAGTTCGACGTCGCCGCGCACGAGCAGCGGTCCGTCGGGATACGGCGTGATCGACGGC
>NZ_JBLVOH010000124.1:4249-7504 GCF_053543675.1 Microbacterium umsixpiens | reverse complement strand
GGGGGCGGCGAGGGAGGACCGGGAGGCGGCGGGGAGCCCCCGGCGAACTGACCGCGACACGGGCAGTTTCGAGGCCGGAGCATGGTCTGCTATCCTGATCATGCAACGTGTGTGCTTCGCCCCTCTCGGCCGCCACGTCGCCACTGATCAGGGCCGTAAAGGACCGCGCACATCGATGCGTGCGGTATCCGCCTCGATCTCACATCTTGCGGAGCGCCGACGCGTGTCCGCCACACAGCAATGAGCATCACCATGAGTACGACCACCTATCCACCATCCGATCCGTTGACCTGGAAGCAGGCCGACGCCGACGTGCATGTCGCGACGCGTGCCGGCGAATTCGCCGGCTTCGTCGAGTTCGACGGCGCCACGCACCTCGTGCGCGACAACCACGGCGCCGATCTCGGTGCCTTCGAGGCCCTCGAGGATGCGTTCCGCGCACTCGAGGACGCGCACGCGCCCGCACGGAATGGATCCGCCTTCGCTCCGATCCTTCCGCGGGCATGGCGGCGCAAGACGCGCCGCGCTCGCGCCTGAAATCAAGGGCTTCACGCACACTGAAAGCGGTCCGTCAAGGGGTGCGGATGTATTCCCGAAGGCGCATGCGGGCAGGGCTACTGTGAGGTAAGCGTTGGGCAACTGCCTTGGGCTTCCACAGCTCAAGGGCTCCGATCGTCAGGAGAAGATCATCTCCATCACACAGATCGAACCGACCGCGGCAACGCTGGGTCCGATTCGTCAGACGTACTCCGGCAACGCGGACTTCCCCCCGATGGCCAAGGCATACAAGCAGGTGTCCCAGGTCGTCAAGGAGACGGGACTCCTCGGCCGCACGCAGTGGTTCTACGTCTTCGTCGCCGCCGGGCTCGCCGTCGCCCTCGGTGGCCTCATCACGGGCTTCATCCTGCTCGGCGACAGCTGGTTCCAGCTGCTCATCGCCGCGGGACTCGGCATCGTCCTGACGCAGATCGCGTTCCTCGGACATGAGGCCGCGCACCGTCAGATCCTCACCACAGGGCCGGCGAACTTCAAGCTCGCCCGCATCGTCATCGCCAGCATCGGCATGAGCTACTCGTGGTGGGACTCGAAGCACACCAAGCACCACGGAAACCCGAACCAGGTCGGCAAGGACCCCGACATCGAGGTCGACACGATCTCGTTCCTCGAAGAGGACGCCGCGAAGGCGAAGGGCCTGATCAAGCTGATCACCCGCAAGCAGGGCTGGCTCTTCTTCCCGCTGCTCACGCTCGAGGGACTGAACCTCCACTTCCTCGGGCTGAAGTACCTCCTCACCACGAAGAACGTGAAGGGTCGCTGGACCGAGCTCAGCATCATCACGCTGCGATTCGCCCTCATCCTCGTTCCCGTGTTCATGATGCTTCCGCTCGGTATGGCATTCGCCTTCATGGGCGTGCAGATGGCCGTCTTCGGCGTCTACATGGGAGCCGCATTCGCACCGAACCACAAGGGCATGCCGATCATCGAGCCCGGTGCCCGTCTCGACTTCTTCACCAAGCAGGTCCGCACCTCCCGCAACATCAGCGGTGGATGGTGGACGACCTGGCTCATGGGCGGCCTCAACTACCAGGTGGAGCACCACCTCTTCCCGAGCATGCCGCGACCGCACCTGGCGAAGGCGCGCGAGATCGTGCGGGACTACTGCGCGGCGAACGACGTGCCGTACACGGAGACCAGCCTCGGCCGCTCGTACATGATCGTGATCGAGTACCTGAACCGTGTCGGACTCTCCGCCGGCGCAGACCCCTTCGACTGCCCTGCAGTGGCGCAGTTCGGGCGGCCGTAGTCCTCAGACATCACCGGGCCTGATCAGTCCGGCAACGACAGAGGCGCGAGCGGGAATCCCTGCTCGCGCCTCTGTCGTTCTGCGTCTACTTGGAAGACTTCTTCTTGGTCTCCACGACGTCGATCGTGATCTTCTCGAGCGGGCGGTCGTCGTCGAGTTCGTCTTCGAGAACCTCATCGCCGAGGAAGGTGTCCTCCGGCGTCTCGTCTGCGGCAGCCTCCGCGGGGG
Source organism: Microbacterium umsixpiens (assembly GCF_053543675.1). Classification (NCBI taxonomy): domain Bacteria; kingdom Bacillati; phylum Actinomycetota; class Actinomycetes; order Micrococcales; family Microbacteriaceae; genus Microbacterium; species Microbacterium umsixpiens. The sequence goes on along the minus strand of NZ_JBLVOH010000124.1, from coordinate 5,472 downwards.
TCGGGGCGGCAGGTGCATCCGCTCCGGTGATCTCCGTGGGCAGGGAGTCGTCGGAGAAGATGCCGTCGGGTCGGATGAGCTCCTTGACCTCGGCCATGAAGCTCGACAGCTGCTGCTGCTGCCACCGGAGCTGACGGGTGCGGTCCTCGGCGTCGTGCAACACCGCGGTGGTGTGCCCGGTGACCGAGTCGACGATCTTCTGGGCCTTCGCGCGGGCACGTTCGAGGGTCTCGCGGGCACGGACCTGGGCTTCGGCTTCGATGGCCTGTGCCTGCGAGCGGGTCAGGCGCTCGTAGTCCTCGGCCCGAGCGGAGATGCGCTGGGCGTGCTCGAGCGATGCCGAGACCTGCTCGTTCGCGTCGTTGGTGATCCGCTCGGCGTGCGCCACGGCCTGGTTGTGCAGCACGAGGAACTCCTGCTGCGCGTCGTCCTGGCGGCGGGTGAGCGTCTCCTCGAACTCCAGCACGCGGGCGTTCATGTCGCGGACGTCGCGCTCGGCGTCGGCGCGCAGCTGAGTGGTCTCGCGGGTGACGAGGGAGCGCAGGGCTGCTGCGCCCTTCTCGGCCTCGGTACGGATCGCGGTGGCCTCCTGAGCGGCCTGGTTGACCTTTTCTGCGGCATGGGCGGCTTCGCGTTCGATGCGGGCCTCGTGTGCCGTGTACTCGGTGTCCATCTTCAGGCGCACCTGGTCGGCGTCGCGCTGCGCCTGGGCGGTGATCCGCTCGGCGTCGGCCTCGGCCTCGGCACGCTGCGCGGTCACCTCCTCGCGGGCGGAGGTCATCAGACGGTCGGCCTGCACGGCGGCGTTCTGGATGAGCACGTTCGCCTGCTCCTCGGCGACCCGCAGGATCGCCTCGAACTGCTGGCGCGACGGAGCCTCTTCGCCGTCGGGCTGCGGTGCGTCGACGAGTTCGGAGGTGAGAGTCGTGACCTGCTGCTCGGCATCGGATGCCTTTGCGTTCGCCGCCGTCAGCTCGCTCTCGAGAGCTTCGCGGGCTTTGCGCTCCTCTTCGCGCACCGCTTCGACGGCTTCCTCTTCGCGGGCCTGCGCCTCGGCGACATCGGCGGCGGCCTGCTTGAGCTGATTGCGAAGGGTCGCGAGTGCGGCGTCGACCTCTCCCTTGTCGTAGCCGCGGAAGCCCACGGTGAACGCGCCCTGCTGGTCACGGGGCGGGGTCTCGATCAGCTGGTCGAAGAAGTCCGGCGAGCGCTCGCCGTCGCGG
>NZ_JBLVOH010000124.1:0-4229 GCF_053543675.1 Microbacterium umsixpiens | reverse complement strand
CGCCGTCGCGGTCGGCGGTTCCGGAGGATTCGCTCATGAGGTTCATGCCTTTCTGGCGTGGCCACACGGCGGAGCTGCGGCTCCATCCCGATGGACGGGATCGTGCGACCGGAGGAGGAGGTCGTCTGGGCTCACGCCACGACCGTGACCCGGCGGAGGTCCGGCAGGGCGGGGCGTGCCTCCCAGCCTAGTTGCGGAGGCCGAATGTTGGGTGTGCGGTTTCAGCGGGCAGCTGCACGGTGCACCGTGGGTGAAGACGGATCCGCCGGTTCCTCGGCGGCGTTCGCGGAAGGATCGCGCAGCCCTGGTACGGTGACGGCGGAGGGCATCACGTCCTTGGGGCCGCCGAGCAAGAGAGAACTTCGAGATGAAGCGACCGTCCCGCGTGCGCCTCGCCCGCATCGGGATCGCCACCGTGCTCGCGGTCGTGATCGGAGCAGTGGCACCGTCCCTGTCGGCGACTACCTCCGCGACTGCTGCCGTCAACGATCAGATGGTGTATCCGTCCTCGGGCAACATCCAATCGAAGGTCGGCGACGGCTGTCGGGGAAACTACCGTGCGCACGACGGCATCGACATCGGCGGCGGGGGCGGCACGCCGATCGTGGCCTCCTACGGCGGAGTGATCAAGTCCCGTACCGCCAACAGCGGCTACGGCAACTACACCGATGTCGAGCATCCCGGCGGTTACGTCACGCGGTATGCACACATGGCCTCGCCCGGCAAGTACGCGCCGGGTACCAGAGTCGCCCGCGGGCAGCAGATCGGTGTCGTCGGCAACACCGGGAATTCTCCCGCGTACCACCTGCACTTCGAGGTGCGGCTGAACGGTGCGGTGTACACCGCGATCAACAACGGGTTCACCTGCCTGTCGAACGTCGCCCGCGGCGGCGTTCTCCCGCTGTACTTCCCCGGGCTCGGTTCGGGACAGGCGCCGGGCGTCGCTTCGGCCGACTACTCCGGCGACAAGAAGGCCGATCTGCTGACGATCGCCGGGAACGGTGATCTTCGGTTGCGTACCGGCACCGGTTCGGGCGGCTTCTCGGCGGCGAAGACGCTCTTCGGCGGGTGGGGTGGATCTCGTAGACACCTCACCCATGCGGACTTCAACAACGACGGCAAGGCCGACATCCTCGTGACCAGATCCGATGGTGATCTGGAGTTCTACGCCGGCAACGGCGCAGGGGGATTCGCGCCGGCCGTCAGCATCGGCAAGGTCTGGTACGACCTGCTCCACGTGACGTCGGGCGCCGACTACACCGGAGACGGCAAACAGGACGTGATCGGCGTCTCCGCGACCGGTCTTCTGACGATCTACCGGGGAAACGGTGCCGGTGCCTTCAGTGGACCGCACATCACCCTCGGCGGCGGATGGCAAGGGTTCCACTTCCTCGTCGGCGGCGACTTCGACAACGACGGCAGTGGCGACATCATCGCCGTCGACACGGACGGCGCTCTCCGGTTCTATTCGGGAGTCCCCGGAGGTTTCCGCGCGATGCGCGTGGTCGGGTCCGGATGGGGTGAGTTCACCGCCCTCACCGGAGGGGTCGACTACAACGGCGACGGTCATGCCGATCTGCTGGCGCGAACCGCCTCCGGACAGCTCTATCTGTACCCCGGCCTCGGAAACGGCACGTTCGGCGGACGCACCCTGATCAGCGCCGACTGGGCGGACCACCTCGCCATCGAGTAGCGACGACCCTCCCGCAGCCCCGCCGGACGGCGCACGGCGTATCGTGGGCGCATGGCCGGCCCGACGTTCGAAGAGATCGCCGCAGCCCTGTACGCCGGTCCGCCGGAGTCGTTCGTATCGTCGCGAAAGACCCACGCGGACAGTGTCGAGGACCGCGTGCTCGCGGCACGTATCCGCGCGTTGCGAAAGCCGTCGGTCGCCGCCTGGGTGGTGAACCTGTTCGCCCAGGAGCGCGCCGGGCAGCTGGGGGAGGCGCTGCAACTGGCCGCAGAGCTTCGCGAAGCGCAGGAGGACCTGGATGCGCCGGCGCTGGCGAAGCTCGGCAGGGAGCGCCGTGCGCTCACGAGACGCCTCGCGGAGATGGCGGCCGAGTTGGCGGGATCCCGTGGTGAGAAGATCACGTCTGCGACACGGGAGGCAGTGGAGGGCAGCATCTCGGCCGCCTTCTTCGACCCCGCAGCGGCGGGCGCCGTCGCCTCCGGGCGGCTGATACGGGCGATCGAGGCCTCGGCATCGTCCGACGACATCCGGGATGCCGTGGTGGGGGAGATCCCGGAGCTGGAGTCGGTGCCGCAGCGTCCGCCGGATGAGCTGCAGGCGCGACGCCTCCGCCGCGACGCGGAGCGTCTGCTTGCGAGCGCGGAGAAGGAGCACAAGGCTGCGGAGCGCGCGCTCGCCAAGCAAGACGCGGCTCTGGAGGATCTGCAGAGCAGAGCGACGGAGCTCGCCAAGGGCGTGGCGGAGCTCGAGGGTCAGCTCGCGCGCACCCGCGCGGAGGCGGAGCGCGTGGATAAGGACCTGCAGCAGGCGAAGGACCGACAGTCCGATGCGAGGCAGCAGTCGGAGGCTGCGTCGGGCGCCGTCATGCGCGCCCAGAAAGCGCTGGAGGAGCTGTAGGGCGATCGGGCGGCCCGATCAGCCGCGGCTGTGGCCGAGGCGCCCGGGCAGGAAGGGCAGCATCGGCGCCCGGTACTCCCACGCGGCGCCATCCTCCGGATCGAGGGTGGCCTCCGCTCGGCCGAAGCGCCACACGCGGTTGAAGAGGTAGACGCCGATGGCGACCGGCTGGTCGGACGGAACCTGCCACGTACCTCGACCCCACTGCGTGGGCTGCCCACGCTCGCCGATGACGAGAGTCGGCTTGATCCCCGCATAGAGCGTGAACCGCGGGCGTCGCATCGTGAGCTCGATCCGGCGGCTGTTCATCCCGGTCTGTCGCTCGGGCGCAGGTCGGGCGGAGTCATCCATGATGACCGAAGCCTAGCTGGGAAAAGCAAAACCCCCGCCATGTAGAAGCTAGGCGAGGGTTTCTAAGGTGATTGTAATGATCACCCTGTGGCTCCGACGGGCGTCGATCCCGTGACCTCACGATTTTCAGTCGTGCGCTCTACCAACTGAGCTACAGAGCCGTGGTGCGACCGGCGAACCTGTCGCGTCCTAGACGAAGAGCCCTCTCCGAAGAAAGAGCTCAACGCACGGAGCGACCCTGACGGGACTTGAACCCGCGACCTCCGCCGTGACAGGGCGGCACGCTAACCAACTGCGCTACAGGGCCATACTTGTTTTCAATTGTATCGGAAGGTGTGACCCCAACGGGATTCGAACCCGTGCTACCGCCGTGAAAGGGCGGCGTCCTAGGCCGCTAAACGATGGGGCCGAGTCAGTCCCGGGGGACTTCCTTGCCGACGCTCAAGCATAAGGGATGTTCTGGGCAAATCGCGAATCGAGGGCGCGGCGCCTTCCCCCGGGCGTGTTTCAGGAGGACGATGGACCCGTCAGGCGTGCGCTGGCGACCGCATGCTCGGCCTGGTGCAGATGTGACGGTTGTTGTTAGTGTGGCATTTGTGAAACCGGCGGAAGGGGCCGTGTGAACGACGACCAGAACACTCTGGACGCTGCGGTTGCCGCGGCTTCAGATGATTGCGGCTGCGCGCCCAGCCCGACCGAACGCCGTGCGTTCAGCAAAGACGGCCTCAGCCGCCGTGGTGCACTCGGTCTCGGCGTGCTCAGCGTCGTGGCGCTCAGCGCCTTCGGCATCTCGAACGGGGTCTCCGCCGCCTATGCCGCCTCGTACCCGAGCTGGGACGACGTGCAGCGCGCGAAGAACAGCGAAGCCGCCAAGGCCGCCGAGGTCACCCGCATCGAGGGACTCATCCAGTCGCTGACCCAGAAGGTCGCCGAGACGCAGGCAGTCGCGAAGGCCACCGCAGACGAGTTCTACGATGCGCAGCAGAAGTACTTCGCTGCAGCCACCGAAGCCGATTCCCTGCAGGCAAAGGCCGACGAGCAGTCGGCGAAGGCCGCCGAGTCCGCGAAGAAGGCCGGGCAGGTTGCCGCGCAGCTGTACCGCAACGGCGGTGACGACACCTCGCTCGAACTCCTCTTCACCGGTTCTGCCGACAACGCAGACGAGTTGCTCGCGCGGCTCGGCACGATGGACAAGCTCTTCGAGTACAACCAGTCGGTGTACGACGATGCGGTCGCCGCCCGGAACTCCGCGCAGTCGATGAGCGACCAGGCCGTGGTCGCTCGCGAC
>NZ_JBLVOH010000123.1:6335-14830 GCF_053543675.1 Microbacterium umsixpiens | reverse complement strand
CGATCACCGAGCTCGGCGAGCGACTCCGCGCCGAGCAGGAGGCGGGGCACGGGTACCTGCCGTCCGGTGAGAACGTGCTCCGGGCCTTCCAGCGACCGCTGGCCGACGTGCGGGTGCTGATCACCGGACAGGACCCGTATCCGACGCCCGGCCACCCGATCGGTCTGTCTTTCGCGGTCGATCGTGCTGTGCGCCCGCTACCGCGCAGCCTCTCCAACATCTACAAGGAGCGGGAGAGCGATCTCGGCATCCCGCCGGCGCCCCACGGCGATCTCACTGCGTGGAGCGATCAGGGCGTGCTCCTGCTCAACCGCGTGCTCACCGTGCGGCCCGGTGCCGCCGCTTCCCACCGCGGCTGGGGGTGGGAGAAGGTCACCGAGCTCGCGATCCGGACGCTCGTCGCCCGCGATCAGCCGCTCGTCGCCGTGCTGTGGGGCAAGGACGCCGCGAACCTGCAGCCGATGCTGGGTTCGACGCCGATCATCGCCTCTGCGCATCCGTCTCCGCTGTCCGCCAGCCGCGGCTTCTTCGGCTCCCGCCCGTTCTCCCGCGTGAACGACCTCCTCGCCGAGCAGGGCGCCGACGCGATCGACTGGCGGGTGGGTGGCGAGCCTGCGGAGGCCGAGCGCCTGATCTAGGCGCTGCGATCGACTGGAGAGTGGAGGGCGAAGCCACTCCGTCTCTAAGCTGAGCGCATGCAGTTCGAACCGGGGGACCGTCGCCGCGTCCTCCCGCGCCACCTCCGCCCCGAGATCGCCCCCGAGGTCTTCTCGTACACGATCCGTGCAGCGCGTCCGGCGGACTTGCCTCACGTCCGCGAGATCTACAACCATTTCGTGAGCAACTCGGCTGTGACGCTCGACGAGCGGCGCAGCAGCATCCCGTACTGGCGTGACAAGTACGCGCTGCTCACTCGCCTGGAGCTGCCGTTCCTCGTGGCGGTCTCGCCGGCCGGCGTGGTCATGGGATACGCGCTCGCGCAGCCCTGGGCGGGGAAGAACGCCTACAAGTACACGGTCGAGGACTCGATCTACCTCGGTCCGGGCGCGGGCGGGAAGGGACTCGGCGCGGCCCTGCTGCAGGCGCTCATCGATGCCTGCGAGCAGATCGGTCTGCGCGAGATGGTCGCGGTGATCAGCGACAGCGGCGCGGAGGCGTCGATCCGGCTGCACGAGAAGCTGGGGTTCGTCGAAGCCGGTCGCATGGGGCGGGTCGGCTACAAGTTCGGCCGCGACCTCGGCACGGTGTACATGCGGCGTGTGCTCAAGCCCACCGGACGCCGGCGAAGGCTCTTCGGTTCGCGCTGACGACCCGAAGAATCCGCGGCAGCTCAGTCGCTGGAGGGGCGAGGGGGAGCGCCCGGGATCACCGGGATCGCCGCGAGCAGCGTCTTCGTGTAGTCCTCCGTGGGGTGCAGCAGCACATCCTGAGTCGAACCCCGCTCGACGATGTGGCCGTCCTTCATCACGACGACCGCGTCGCACAGGTTCTGGACCACGCCGATGTCGTGCGACACCAGCAGCAGGGTGAGATCGGTCGTGCGGCGGAGCTCGATCAGCAGCTCGAGGATCTGCGCGCGCACCGTCACGTCGAGGGCGGAGAGCGGCTCGTCGCCGACGAGGATGCGGGGGCGGTGCACGATCGCCCGGGCGAGCGCGATCCGCTGGCGCTGGCCGCCCGAGAACTCGTGTGGATAACGGTCGCCCATCTCGGGCTCGAGGCCGACCTGGGCAAGTACCTCGCGTACGCGCGCGCGGTGGTCTCCCTCGATGCCGAGCGCCCACAGCGGCTCTCGCACGATCTGACCGGCGGTCATGCGCGGGTCGAGCGAGGCATACGGATCCTGGAAGACGAGTCCGGTCTCCCGCCGCAGCCAGTGCAGGGACTTCGCGGATGCCGTGGCGTCGACGGGGCGTCCGTCGATCGACACGGTCCCGGACGTGGGGCGGTCGAGACCGAGGATCAGTCGGACCAGCGTGGACTTTCCCGACCCCGACTCGCCGATGATCCCCACGGATGAACCCTCGACGACATCGAGGTCGGTCGCCGCCAGCGCCGTCTGCGTGCGCGTGCGCTCGAATGCGGTTCGCTTCGGGACGACGAAGTCGCGGCGGAGTCCCCGTGCTTCGATCAGACTCATGCGGCACCGCCGTTCGGCCGCCAGAGAGTCGCCGTGGCATCGCGCAGCAGGCCCTGGGTGACCGGTGAGGCAGGAGTCGACAGCAGCGTCGAGACGGGGGCCGCTTCGACGACGCGTCCATGCTCGAGCACCACGCCCTCGGACGCGACCTGCGCGAGCACGGCGAGGTCGTGCGTGATGAACACGAGCGACATCCCCTCGTCGGCGACGAGCGCGAGCAGCAGGGAGAGGATCTCGGCCTGGATCGTGACGTCGAGTGCCGTGGTCGGCTCGTCGGCGATGAGCAGCCGCGGACGGCAGGCGAGTGCCATGGCGATCGCGACGCGCTGCCGCTGCCCGCCCGAGAGCTGGTGCGGATAGCGGTCCACGATCGACTCGGGATCGGGGAGCCGTACGCGTGCCGCTTCCGCGATCGCGCGCTCCCGGGCTTCCCGACGACCGAGTCCCTCGTGGATGCGGATGGACTCCGCGATCTGCCGACCCACCGTCCGGATGGGGTTGAGCGCCGTCCGGGGCTCCTGGAACACGATGCCGATGTCGTCCCCGCGGAGCTTCGCCAGTTCGCGATCCGGCATCCCGATCAGCTCGATGCCGTTCCAGCGGATGCTGCCGCTGGCCGTCGCGCCGTCGGGGAGCAACCCGAGGACCGCGAGGGCGGTGAGCGACTTGCCCGATCCCGACTCGCCGATCAGTCCGAGTCGCGCACCGTCGGGTACCTCGAACGAGATCGCGTCGACGACGCGGCGCCCGTCGATCTCGATCACCAGATCCTGCACGGACAGACTCATGCGACCACTCCCGGTGTGTGGACCTCGGCGGCGCGATGCCGCAGGGTCGGATCCGTCGCCTCGCGCAGTCCGTCGCCGAGCAGGTTGAGTGCGAGCACGGTGATCGTGATCGCGAGCCCCGGCCAGATCACCGACAGCGGATGCACGCCGATGTAGCGCTGGAGATCGGCGAGCAGGAGCCCCCAGCTCGGCTCGACCACCGACGCGCCGAATCCGAGGTACGACAGGCCGGCCTCGGCGAGCACGGCGACGGCCATGGACCAGGAGAGCTGCACGATGAAGACCGGGGCGACGTTCGGAAGCAGGTGCCGCACAAGGCTCTGCGTCGGCGTGAGACCTGCGGCGCGGGCGGCGAGCACGAAGTCGCTCTGCTGCACGCGGCGCAGCTCGGGTCGGGTGACGCGGGCGATGTTCACGCCGAAGCCGATCCCCACGGACCAGATCACGACCCAGAGCGACCCGCCCCAGACCGACGAGATCATCATGGCGATCAACAGCACGGGGAAGGCGATCAGGATGTCGACGAGCACCGCGACGGTCTCACGCATCCACCGAGCCGTGAGGGCGCCGAGGGCTGCCAGGGCGATGCCGACGAGCGTGGCCACGAGTCCCGCGCCGATGCTGACGAAGACGGTCGTGCGCGCGCCCGCCATCAGCAGGCTCAGGATGTCGCGGCCGGTGTCGTCGGTGCCGAGCAGGTGCGGCCAGCTCGGCGGCAACCAGCGGTCGCCGATGTCCGATGCCTGCGGGTCGAACGGGGTCCAGAACAGCGCCACGATCGCGGTCAGGGCGATCACGGCGACGACGATGATCCCGAAGCGCCCCGTGGGTGTGCCCCAGAGTCGGCCGAGCCAGCGCGGCGTCATGCGGCCTCCCGCTGTCGAGGATCGATGGCGCGGTGCAGCAGGTCGACGACGAAGCCCACGACCAGCACGAAGCCGGTGAGCACGAGGAGCTCGCTCTGCACCTTGATGAGGTCGCGGGTGCCGACGTCGGCGACCAGCATCCGTCCGATCCCGGGGAGGGTGAACAGCTGCTCGATGATGACGGATCCGACGATGATCCCGGCCACCTGGAGTCCGAGCACCGTGATGATCGAGAGCCCCACGGCCGGGATCCCGTGCTGGATGAGCGCGCGCGTGCGGGTCAGACCCTTCGCCGCTGCCGTGCGGACGAAGTCCTGTCCGGCAGCTTGCAGGGTCGCGCTGCGCACGAAGCGCATGAGCATGGCGCCCTCGACCACGCCGATCGTCAGCGCGGGGAGCAGCAGCGACTCGATCGCGCGCCCGGGCGTGGACCAGCCGGTGCGGGGGAATCCCTGCGGCGGCAGCCAGCCGAGCCAGACCGAGAAGACGACGATGAGCATCATGCCGGCCCACACGACGGGCACGGCGGCCAGCGTCTGGGCGCCGACGCTGAGGGCGGTGCCGGTGCGGCGGCCGCGCAGGAGGGCGGCGAGGATCCCGAACGGCACCGCGATGAGCACGGCGATGAGCAGCGCCATGATGCCGAGGGGCACGGTGACCTGGGCCTTGAGCAGCAGTTCCTCGCCCACCGAGGCGCCCGAGAGCAGCGAGGTGCCGAGGTCGCCCCGGAAGATGCCTCCGATCCAGTCGGTGTACTGCGCGAGCAGCGGCTGGTTCAGCCCGAGCGACTCCCGGAGCGCGTCGACCTCGGCGGGGGAGGCCTGCGTGCCGGCGATCAGCTGAGCGACATCTCCCGGGAAGACCCGGAGGGTGAGGAAGATGAGCACGCTCGACACGAGGAGCCCTGCGATGAGCAGGGCTCCTCGGACGAGCGCGTAGCGGATCACGGAGGGGTGACCGCTTGCTACTTCTCTGCGGAGACGGTCACGCCGGCGAGGTTGATCCGGGAGTTGATCGAGTCCTCGGGGAACCCAGTGACGATCGGAGCCACGGCCGTGATGGTCTCGCCGTTGTACAGCCAATCCGCGGCGTGGTCCTCCGACACGATGCGGGCGGCCTGCGCGAGCAGCTCGGCGGACTTGTCGGGGTCCACCTCGGCGAGGGCCTTCGAGTACAGGTCCTGCACCTCCGCGTTGTCGTAGCCGAAGTAGTAGTCGGGGTTGGCGAAGTTGCCGAAGTCGCGCGGCTCGACGTGCAGCACGAAGCTGAGGTCGTAGTCCTTGTTCGTGTACACGTCTTCGAGCCAGGTCGGGAACTCGACCGAGTTGACGTCGAGGGCGACGCCGACCTTCTTGAAGTCGGAGATCAGCACCTTGGGCACCGTCGTCCCGTAGAACGCGGGGATCGTGAGGGTGAGCTCCAGGTCTTCCTGGCCGGCTTCGGCGAGCAGGTCCTTGGCCTTCTCGGGGTCGTACGAGATCACGTCCGACAGGTCTTCGTAGCCCGGGTCGAGCTCGGGGATCGGGCCGAACAGCGTCGTGCCCGCGCCGACCGCCTCGATGAGGGCATCGTGGTCGATGGCCAGGCGGAGTGCCTCGCGCACGCGGACGTCGTCGAGCGGCGCCTTCTTGTTGTTGAACGCCAGCGTGGCCTTGTCGGTGGTGCGGCCCTTCGTCAGCGCGAACTCTCCGGAGTCCTCGAGCTGCGGCGCGAGGTTGGGATCGACGGCGGTGAGCACCTCGACGTCGCCGGCGAGTGCGGCGTTCACGCCCGCCGTGAAGTCCGGGATGTACTGGAACTCGACCTGCGCGACACCGGCCGGGTCTCCCCAGTACTCGTCGTTGCGGGCGAAGGTGATGGTGCTGCCCTTGTTCCAGCGGGTCAGTGTGAACGGTCCGGTGCCGTTCTCGGCCGACTTCAGGTCGGTGGTGTCGCCGGTCTTGAAGACCAGCCCCGCCGGACCCGTCAGGGCGAACAGGAAGTTCTGGTTCGGTTCGGTGAGCACGATCTGCACCGTGGTGGCATCCGTCGCCGTGATCGACGAGACCGCTGCGAAGTCGGCGTTCCCCTGCACGGTGGCGTCCGTGCGCACGGTCTCGTACGAGGAGACGACATCGGCGGAGGTGAGCGCGGTGCCGTCGTGGAAGAGGATGCCTTCGCCGAGGGTGAAGGTGTAGGTCAGCCCGTCGTCGGAGACCTCGTAGTCCGTGGCGAGTCGCCCTTCGATCTCGTTGTCCTGCGTGCGCGTGACGAGGCCCTCGTAGATGTTGTCGATGAGGATCTGCTCGAGAGCTGCGCCGCTGGTGTGCCGGATGTCGAGGTTGGTCGGTTCGAGGACCAGTCCGACGTGCAGGGTCGCGTCGGGGTCGGGCTCGCCGGCGCTCTCGGAAGGGCTGGGCGCAGGGGAGCCGGCGCAGGCGCTGAGTATGACGGCGGTGGCCGCGAGCGCGGAGATCAGCGCGAGGCGTCGGGTGCGTCGGAACATGGGCGTTTCCTCTCGGTGCGGCAGTTGCTGTGTGCCGTTGTGTCGAGCCTAGAGTTGCGTGGCAGGGTGCGGGTCGGGTGTGGAACGGAAGGTCATATTCCGCGAACGGTGGATGCGGCGGCGATGAGGGCGGCCAGCTCGACCGGTGCAGTTTCCTGCACGTTGTGCGTCGCGTCCAGACTCACGACGCGGGCTGCGGGGACACGCCGCTGGAAGTCTGCGGCATCGGCCTCGCTGACGAACCCGCGGGCGGCGCGCACCAGGGTGATCGGGGCGCTCACCCCGGACAGGTCGTCCCACCCGGTCTCGTGCAGGACCGACGGTGCGGTGGCCGAACCCGGATCGTGCGCGGCGAGCGCGTGTGCGGCGAGGTGTGCGAAGTGGTGCTTCCACTCCACTCGTCCATCGGGTCGCACGCGGGTGTTGAGGAAGACGCCGCGCTCGGTCTCGGGACGGCTGCCGCCGAAGCCGAGCGACATCGCCTTGTCGACGAGTTCGTCCCTGGAGGCGAAGTCCGTGGGGCCGGCGTAGAACTCGCGCAGCGCGGCCGGTCCGGCGGTGACGTCGATGCCGGGGGTGATGTCGACGATCACGAGCTCGGAGACCAGATCGGGTCGGGAAGCGGCGAGGGCGGCGCCGGTGAGTCCGCCGAGCGACTGTCCGACGACGACCTGCGGCTGTGAGGTCCAGGCGTCGAGGGCCTCTGCGACATCGCGTGCGAGGGTGCGCGGGGTGTAGTCGACGTCGTCCCGCCAGGAGGAGTCGCCGTGGCCGGCCATATCGATCGCGAGCAGCGGCAGCCCGAGCGCGAGAGACGTCGTATCCCACGTGTGCGCGTTCAGGCCCGCGCCGTGCAGGAGTGTGACCTGGGGCGCGTCCCCGCCGAACCGCAGCGCGCTCAGGGAGCGTCCGTCGGAGAGGGGGAGAGTGAGACGCTCCACCTCCGGGAGGGGAACGCCGAGCGCTTCGGCCTGTGCGGGAAGATAGCTGAACTCGCTGATGTCGATCGCCACGTGGATATTCTGCTCCTCCGCGACGACGCAGGAGAAATGCGGGAGCAGTGTGCCAAGCAAATCTCGGGCATAGAATGTCATTCTGGTGAAACTCTGTCGCTGACTTCTGGCATTGTGCATTCCGCGACATCTAGGCCCGCCGAGACCATGAGTGCGACCGCCGAATATCATGGAGTCATGAGCGAGACGCGTGTGCACCTGTCCAAGACCGAGCCGACCGCGTATCAGGCGCTCGATGCGTTCTCGAAGACCGTCGGGCAGATCTGCGCGGCGAACGGCATCGACGATCGTCTCAAGGAGATCGTCATGATCCACTGCTCGCAGCTCAACGGCTGCGCATACTGCGCCCGCATCCACGTCGACCGCGCCGTCGCCGCCGGCATCGACACCGACACGCTCACCCAGATCCCGACCTGGCGCGAGAGCGGCGTGTTCAGCGAGCGCGAGCGCGCGGCCCTCGAGCTCGCCGAGGCGTTCACCTTCATCTCCGAAGACGGCGTGTCCGACGAGGTGTACGACCTGGTCGGCAGCGTCTTCACAGAGAAGGAGTACGCGGCGCTCAGCTGGGCGTGCGTCTCCATCAACGCGTTCAACCGCGTCGTGATCGCCGGACGCTATCCGGTTCCCGCCCGGACTCCGCAGGCGCAGGCGTGATGATCCTCGACGTCGACGGGGTCACCAACGTCCGCGATGTCGGCGGCATCCCGACGTCCGGCGGCCGCATCCGGGCGGGCGTGCTGCTGCGGTCGGGTCAGCTTTCGGGCGCCACGACGAACGGAGCGGCCGTGCTCCGTGCGACGGTGCAGCACATCGTCGACCTCCGCGACGGCGAGGAGGTGGCGTCGGAGCCCACCGAGATCGAGGGGCCGGATACCACTCACCTCCCACTGTTCCTGGGGTCGGTGCGATCGTTCTTCGAAGCCGACACGAGCCTCGACGACCTCTACCTGCATCTGCTGGAGGAGAGTGGGGAGCGCCTGGTCGAGGCCATCCGCATCATCGCCGTGGGGGCGCCCACCCTGGTGCACTGCACGGTCGGCAAGGACCGCACGGGGGTCACGGTGGCCCTCGCCCTCTCCGCCGTCGGCGCCGATCGTGAGGCCGTGATCGCCGACTACGCACTCACGGAGTCGCAGCTGCCGGCTGAGCGTTCGCGGCGCATCGCCGCGTATCTGCGCGCCGAGCACCCCGAGGCGGTGCATG
>NZ_JBLVOH010000123.1:5170-6315 GCF_053543675.1 Microbacterium umsixpiens | reverse complement strand
GTGCATGCGGTGGCCCTCGCGACGCAGTCGCCCGCTTCGGTGATGCGGAGCCTGCTGGAGCAGGTCGATGAGCGCTGGGGTTCCGCCGCGGGTTACCTGCGGGCCCACGGGATGACCGAGGCGGAGCTCGCCGCGCTGACCGCCGCCCTCGTCGAGCCGACCGAGTAGCGCGCATCGGGACCGCGCCCGGCCCGAGGAAGCAAGGTAAGGCAAGCCTTCACTTGGTGTACCATGAGAGCATCATGAACACCTCGCTCGAGACTCGCAGCACGCGCGCAGCACGCCGCGCGGCACGTCAGCGCGCGCACCACCTGGTGACGGCGGACGAACAGTCCCTCACCGAGCTCGAGGTATTCCTGACGACGCTGCCGCTGTGCGCCTCCGGCCGCATCTTCATCGAGGTGCCCACGGTCGCCGATATCGGCGTGATCGAGGCTCCGGGACGGATGACCGTCACGTGGCTCGCGCGCGAGCAGCGTTCCGGTGCTCCCGGCAGTGGCCGCGCCTGCGCCCCCGGTCAGGCCCTGGCACGTGCGACCTGCGCGTGGGCCGACGAGATGATGTGCGACGACGAGATCGAGACGCGCGTCACGCTGCTCGGTGGCTACCTGGGCACCGCCGACATCGTCGAACACCTGACGAGCGCGCTGCAGGTCTCGCCCGCACTCATCCGCACCCCCGAGCGCTTCGGCCTGCTGCCCGCCGACCGCTGACCACGCGAGCGCGGCGTCAGCGCGACCGGCGCACGTAGTTGCCGTCTTCCAGCCCCGCCTCGATCTCGAAGCGGTTGCGCAGAGGATCCCGGCCGGCGAACAGATACAGCACCGGCATCAGGAAGCCGTAGCGGAGCCACTGCTCCTTGTGCACGGCCTCGTGACGCAGGACGGCATCGCTCGGGCGGGCGTCACCGGTGAGGAAGCACCCGCCGACGCACACGCCCCCACGGTTGAAGGTCCAGCTCGGCATGCCCCGGAAGATCCACAGCCCGGCCCGCCTCTCGACGGGGCCGGTGCTCCACAGCGAACCCCAGAGCCACCCGACAGCCGTGCCCCAGGCATAGCCGAGGCGACTGATCGGCGAACGCAGCAGGAACGCGGGGATCCGACGGTCGAGGCGACGCCCGCGGGCCAGCGCCTCGTGGGGGG
>NZ_JBLVOH010000123.1:4291-5150 GCF_053543675.1 Microbacterium umsixpiens | reverse complement strand
CCAGGCCGCCGCCGTGCTCATGCCACGGCTCCGACCAACCGGAGCAGTGCTCCGAGGTCGTCGACCGCATCGGCCGGCGTTCGCGGGGCGAAGCCGGCGATCGTCGCGCCGGCCAGCGGGATCTCGGTGCGCAGCGCGCGGATGGCGGCGCTCAGAGCCGTGGGGGAGAGCCCGAACGGCACGGAGGAGGAGACGCCGGCGAAGTCGGAGGGGTCGAGCACATCCACGTCGATGTGGACCCAGACCCGTGATGCCCCGGTCGCTCTGACCGCGTCGAGCAGCGCATCGGGTCGTTCGAGGTCGTCGACCGAGAGGTTCGTCAGACCCTCGAGGGGGGCGACCTCGGCGTCGTCGAGATTGCGCACGCCCACGGTTACCACCCGGTCGGCGCGGATCGCGGGGGAGAGGACGAGCTGCTCCTCGCCCTCGCCGAGCAGGGCGCGCAACGCCATTCCGGAGAAGGCTCCGGAGGGAGAGGTATCGGGCGTGTGGAGGTCGGCGTGGGCGTCGCACCACACGACGGCGAGATCGTCGGTGCCGCCCGGGAGCGCATCGATCGCGGCGACGGTGATGCTGCAGTCGCCGCCGATCACGACCGTATCCGAGTCGATGTGCCCGTGGGTGAGCTCGCGTGTGCGCAGCAGCGCGCTCAGGCGGCGCACCCCGGTGCCGAGGGATTCACCCGCCTCGACCGGCACCTCCAGCACGGTCGTGGCTGCCCGAGGAAGGTCTCCGGCGATGGCTGCGGCACCGTCGACGAGGAGCATCGCGCGCGGTGCGGGGGAACCCTGCCACTGCGGGATGACGAGGAATCGCACCATGGGTGCCTCCGAGAAGAAGAGCGCGGATGTCCCGGGCG
>NZ_JBLVOH010000123.1:0-4271 GCF_053543675.1 Microbacterium umsixpiens | reverse complement strand
GGCCGGGGACACCCGCTGGTGGTGTCAGTTGCCTTCGATGGCCTGACGGGGAGCGCTGCCGCCGGCCTTGAGCTCGGCGAGACGCGCCTCGACCTCGGTCAGCTCGCCGAGGTCTTCCAGGCTCTCGAACTGCGCGTCGAGGCTGGACGCCGCGAGCTCGATCTTGCCCTGAGCGATGGCCTCCTGGCGACGGACCTTGTCCTCGAACCGGCCCAGCTCGCTGGTGGGGTCGAGCACGTTGATCGAGCCCACTGCGTCCTGCACCTTGGTCTGCGCCTCGGCGACCTTGGCACGCGCGAGAAGCTCGCTGCGCTTGTTCTTGAGCTCGACGAGCTTGTCCTTCATGCCGTTGAGGCCGCTCTTGAGCTTGTCGACGATCTCGGTCTGTGCCGCGATCTGCGGCTCGGCGCCGGTCGCCTCGCGCTCGGCGCTGATCTGGCGCTGCAGCGCGATCTTGGCGAGGTTGTCGAACTTGTCGGCATCGGTGGCGTCGCCGCTCTTGCGCATCTCGTCGGCCTTGCGGCTGGCGGCGAGGGCCTTGTTGCCCCACTCGGTCGCGGCCTGCACATCTTCCTCGTGGTCACGCTCGAGGAGTCGCAGGTTGCCGATGGTCTCGGCGATCGCGGACTCGGCGTCGGCGATGCTGTTCGTGTAGTCGCGAACGAGCTGGTCGATCATCTTCTGCGGGTCTTCCGCGGAGTCCAGGAGGGAGTTGATGTTCGCGCGGACGAGGGTCGAGATACGTCCGAAGATGGACTGCTTGGTCATGCGTGGTTCCTTTCAGAGGGCGTCTTCGAGAGCTTGGCGTATATGTCTGTGTGGCGGATCAGAAGCGTCTACCTCCGGATCGACCGCTGCGGCCTCCACCGCCGCGGGATCCCCCGCCGCCGAAACCGGAGCTACGGAAACCACCGCCCCCGGAGGAGCGCCAGCCGCTGCTGCTGCGGCGGGACGACCCGCCGCCACCACCGGCGAGGAGTCCGCCGATGATGCCGCCGAGGATGTCCCCGCCGATTCCGGAACCGCCGGACGAGGAGGTGGATCCGCCGAACGGGCTGCCCCAGCCGCTGTCGTACCCGGGCGGGTTGTACGCCTGGACGTCGGATTGCGCGGCGGAAGTGGCCTGGCCGGCGAGGGCGAGTGCGCGGTTGGCCTCGGCCAGAGACGCTTCGGGGTCGGTGGCGCGCAGGTTCAACGCCTGGGTGAGACTGGCCTCGGCGTTGGCGAGCCGGGTTCGTGCGGTCGAGCCGACCGTGCCGCGTCGGGTCTCGATGAACTCGCGCGCTGCACGGATCTCGGAATTCGCCTGCGCGAGGGTCTGCTCGAGCATCTGCTGCACGCGGCGCGAGCGCTCGACGCCTTCTCGGCCCTGGGCGATGGCCGCATCGATCTCGGCGTTCGCGGCACTCAGCGCCTCGAGCACCCGTTGCGGATTGCGCTTCGTGCTGGCGAGGTCGGCCTGCGCCAGTTGGAGCTGCTGTGCGGTCGCGGAAGAGGCCGCCGCGATCGCACCGGTCGTATCCGGCAGCTGCTGTGCCGCGGCGAGGTCGGCCTGTAGTTCCGTGACCAGCGCCTGCGACTGTGTCTCGATGGCGGCCAGCTCGGCGCCCAAGGTCGAGACCGCCTGGGCGAGCTGTGCGGCCTGTGCGACCGACTGCTCGGCGGTGCGGATCGCGAAGGCGGCTTCGCCGGATCGGCCGGCCGCGATCGCCTGGGCGGCCGCCTCGATCGAGCGGTCGGCCAGGTCGGCGCGCTCCTGTGCCTGCGCGGGGTTGTCCGCGACCGTGCTCAGGGCTGCCGGGTCATACGTCGCCGACAGTGCGGACAGAGCCGGTGCGGCGGCGGCGAGGATCGGGGTCAGAGCCGCGCGTTCGCCGCGGACCCTCTCGAGTTCCTGCGGCGCATTCTGCTCGAGTTTGCGAAGGGCATCGAAGGCCTCGGTGTTGTCGTCGAGCACATCGTCGATCTCTTCGGCGATCCGGATGATGCGGATGTGCCAGGCCCGACGGTCGTGGATCGTGTCCTCGATCTCGTCGTCGAGCTTCTGCTTGAGGTCGAAGGCCTCAGCGATCTTGGCCTTCGCCGCGTCGACGACGCGGGTGAACTCCTCGGTGGCGCCCTCGCCGAACTGCGCGACCGCGAAGCCGAGCTCTTCCTTGCTCGAGGTGATGGCGTCATCGGCCTGCACGAGTGCGAGCCCGGCCTGCGTTTCGACCTGCTCGTCGGTGAGGGTGGAGAACGGATCAGCGGGGTCGGGTGTCTCCGGCATCGCGCCGCGTCGGCGGATCTCGGCCTTGCGCCGCGCGCGTCGGACGAGCGCGACGATGAGCCAGATGAGCAGAGCGGCGACGATGATCGCGACGACGATGAGGGTGACGCGGAGCGCTCCGGCACCTCCGTCTCCCTGGATCTCATCGGCGGCGAGAGTGATCGCCCCGACCCAGTCGCCGTCGGCGGCGAGCGGGACCATCTTGTCTTCGATGGCGTCGAGCTGGTCGAAGCTCACCGGCCCGTCGGGCGCCGCCGAGATGTAGTAGCTGCGGCCGTCCACCGCGATCGCGAGGAGATACTGCTCGCTGCCGAGGTTGTTGCTGTCGGCGACGGTGTCGGCCCACTGCACGTTGTCGCTCGGGTTGGTGAAGTCGTCCACCAGCACGACGAACAGATCGGCGTTCGAGTTGGCGGTCAGCTCCTCGAGCCGGGCCTCGACAGTGGCTTCTTCATCGGCGCTGAGCACGTCGGCCTGGTCGGTGACGTATCCGGAATCGAGGGTGAGCGGATCGGTGGCGGATGCGGCGGACGCGGTGAACGCTCCTGCCACGGCGGCCAGCGCGAGTGCGGCCAGCGTGAGCCACCGTTTCGTCATCGTGTTCCCTCCGACCGGCAGCCGAGCCCCATGCCATGAGTCTATGCACAGAGCCCGACACGCGACAGCACCAGCGGCGGGTTCGCCGTTCGCCCTCAGCGGAGGCACATACCCTGGAAGGCATGGACGACATGTACGGTTCGGATGTGCTGGCGACAGGCTGGCGCGACCGCGGCGCGAAGAAGGTGCCGCAGGTCGCGGCGGAGGCGGATCTGGTCGTCGAGGTCGCCGATGACGGCTTCTGCGGCGCGGTCACCCGCGTGCAGGCCGGCAACGTCGAGCTGGAGGATCGCGTCGGCCGTCGACGCCTGTTCCCCCTCGGTGGCGGGTTCCTCATCGACGGCGCACCGGTGCGGCTCGTCGTGCCGGCGGCGAAGGAACAGGGTCCGCGGCGCACCGCATCCGGATCGTTCGTCGTCGCGGATCAGCGCGCACGCGTCGCGCTGCCCAGTCGCATCCTCGTCGAGGGCAGACACGATGCCGAGCTGGTGGAGAAGGTCTGGGGCGCCGATCTCCGCGTCGAGGGCGTGGTCGTCGAGTTCCTGCAGGGCGTCGATCTGCTCGACGATCTGCTGACCGCCGAGCCGCCCAGCGCCACCCGCCGATACGGCGTGCTCGTCGACCATCTCGTGCCCGGTTCCAAGGAGACCAGGATCGCGCAGGCCATCGCGCGCGGCCCGCACGGCCGGCACCTCCGCATCGTGGGGCACCCCTTCATCGACGTCTGGCAGTGCGTCACCCCGCGCGCCCTGGGCATCGCGAAGTGGCCGGAGATCCCGCGCGGCATCGAGTGGAAAGTCGGGATCTGCCGGGCCTTCGGGTGGCCCCATGAGACACAGGCCGACATAGCTCGCGCCTGGCAGCACATCCTCTCGAAGGTGACCACCTATCGGGACCTGGAGCCTGCGCTGCTCGGCCGTGTGGAGGAGCTCATCGACTTCGTCACGGCCCCGGCAGACTGACGCCTCCCCGACGGACGCAGGGAGCGCGGGCGCCGACGACTACCCTGGAATCATGCCCGAACCCCGTACCTTCCGAGACGAGCCGGTGTCGTTCGTACGCCGCAGCGGCCGGATGTCCGAGGCGCAGGAGCGCGCCTTCACCGAGCTCGGCCCGCACTACCTGCTCGACGTCCCGCGCGACGTCGCCTGGACCTCGGTGCATCCGGAGGCCCGCCTCGATCCGGCGACGGAGTACGGCCGTGCCGCCGACCTCTATGTGGAGATCGGATCCGGTCAGGGGCACGCGATCGTCGCGGCGGCCTCCTCCCGTCCCGATGACGACTTCCTCGCCGTCGAGGTCTTCCGCGCCGGCCTCGCCCGGACCATGCTCGATGCCGACAGGGAGGGTGCCCGAAACGTCCGCGTCGTCGAGGCGAACGCACCCGAGGTTCTCTCGTCGTACC
>NZ_JBLVOH010000122.1:16354-16930 GCF_053543675.1 Microbacterium umsixpiens | reverse complement strand
CTCGCGGGTGCCCTGATCGCGGCGATCCTGATCGGCATACTCGGCGCCAAGGCCAGGGACCGCAACTCGATCGTCGGGGTGCTGATGCCGTTCGGCCTGGGCCTCGGCATCCTGTTCCTCTCCCTCTACGACGGCCGCAGCGCCAACCGGTTCAGCCTGCTGACCGGGCAGATCGTCTCGGTATCCAGCCCCGACCTCGGGTGGCTCATCGGCATCAGCATGGTCGTGCTCATCGGCCTGCTGGTGATGTGGAACCCGCTGCGCTTCGACTCGCTCGACCCGGAATCGGCCGCGGCGCGCGGTGTGCCGACCCGTGCCGTGAGCCTGCTGTTCATGGTGCTGCTCGGCCTCATCGTCGCGGTGAGCGTGCACATCATCGGTGCGCTGCTGGTGATGGCGCTGCTGGTCACCCCCGCGGCCGCGGCGATGCGGGTCACGGCCGGCCCCATCGCGGTGCCACTGCTGTCCGCCCTGTTCGGATTCGTCTCGGCCGTCGGCGGCATCCTGCTCGCCCTCGCCGGCACGCTGCCCGTGAGCCCGTACATCACGACCCTGTCGTTCACCATCTACGTCGTG
>NZ_JBLVOH010000122.1:13544-16313 GCF_053543675.1 Microbacterium umsixpiens | reverse complement strand
CGTGCAGAAGTCACGCGCCAGGGTGAAGCGCGTCCGGGCCTGAGTCATGCACGGGCGCGTCCACTCCCAGCCCTCGCCAACCCCTGCGGCCTAGACTCGTCTCATGGCTCAGCGGAACACCTGGCAGCGCGAACGCGTGCGCGAAGCACTCGCCGGCGCGCGCGGTTTCGTGAGCGCGCAGAATCTCCACGCCTCGCTGCGTGACGACAACACCGGCATCGGCCTCGCCACCGTGTACCGCGCGCTCGCCGGCCTCGCCGCTTCCGGTGACGCCGATTCGCTGCAGAGCCCCGAGGGTGAGGCGCTGTACCGCGCCTGCACGACGCAGGGTCACCACCACCACCTCATCTGCCGGTCCTGCGGCCTGACGGTCGAGATCGAGGCCAAGGACGTCGAGCAGTGGGCGCACCGCACCGCGGCGCTGCATGGATTCACGGATGCCGCGCACGTGGTCGACATCTTCGGGCTGTGCACACCGTGCACGAACAAGCGAGACGCCGAAAGGGCTGCGAACGCGTGAGCCCCTCGGCAGGTACGGCGACCCGTCACGGTCACACGCATCGCCCGGCGCCGTCCGCGCGCTCGGCCTGGATCGGAGTCGGTCTCGGCGTCGTCATCATCGCGGCGCTGTTCCTGATCGACGCCTTCGTGCCCACGCTCTTCCCCGCAGCCCTCCCCACCCGCGCGCAGGACGGCCTCACCCTCGCGCTGAGCGTGCTGATCGAGGCGCTGCCGTTCGTGATCCTCGGTGTGCTGCTGTCGATCGTGGTGCAGGTGTGGCTGCCGCCCGATGTCATCCACCGCTGGCTGCCTCGGCGCGCCTGGGCCCGTCGTGCCGTGCTGTCGTTGCTCGGCATGCTGATCCCGGTCTGCGAGTGCGGCAACGTGCCCTTCGCCCGCGGGCTGATGATGCGCGGGCTCGCTCCGGCCGAGGCGATGACCTTCCTCATCGCGGCGCCGATCGTGAACCCGATCGTGATCCTCACCACGCACGCGGCATTCGGCTGGGACGGTGGCATCCTGGTCGCCCGCCTCGTCGGCGGCTACCTGATCGCGAACCTGATCGGCTGGATCTACAGCCGCCACCCCGACCCCGACGGCATGCTCACGCAGCGCTTCGTCGACACCTGCGACCGCGTGACGCACGAACCGGGCACGCCGGTGCGCCGCAGCCTGACGCAGTTCCTCGTCGAGCTGCGCGCCGTGATGCCCGCGCTGGTGATCGGCTCGGCGCTCGCCGGAGCCGTGCAGGTGCTCATCCCGCGCGAGTGGCTGCTGGCGATCGGGTCGAACCCGGTGCTGTCGATCGTCGCGATGATGATCCTCGCGATGACCGTCGCCATCTGCTCGAACGTCGACGCCTTCTTCGCGCTGTCGTTCGCCTCGACGTTCTCGTCCGGTGCGATCGTCGCCTTCCTGCTGGTCGGTCCGCTCGTCGACGTCAAGATGCTCGCGCTCATGCGCACCACGTTCACGACGCGCACCCTCGTGGGCATCGTGGGCATCGTGCTCGCATCGGCCTTCGCCATCGGGATCGGGGTGAACGTCCTTGTCTGAGCAGACCGCCATCCGCGCCCGCGCGCTCGGCACCCGCTGGCTGGGTGTGGGGCTCGCCGCCGTGATCTCGGTCGTCACGCTCGGCCTCGGCCTCACCGGGCGTCTCAACCTCTACATCAGCCCCGAGTCGGTGTGGTTCGCATGCACCGCCGCGGTCGTGACCCTGGCCGGTGCGATCTGGTCGTGCACGCTCCCGCTCGGCGAGGAGGGCGATCACGGGCACGATCACGGGCCTGCCGCGGTGGTCGCAGAGGGCTCGGATGATGCCGATCACGGCTCGCACCCCGCGTCGCCTCGACGTTCTCTTGCGGGTGTCGGTGCCGTCGCGGGCGGAGTGATCGCCACGGGCGTCGTCGCGGCCGCACTCGTGCTGCCGCCGGCCTCGCTGTCGGTCGAGCTGGCGATGTCGCGCGCGGGCGAGCAGAGCGCGCTGTTCGCGGGGTCGGACACTGTCGCGCTCGGCGTCGCCGACACCTCCACGTTCGGCGTGGGGGACTGGGCGAGCGTCTTCGCCGCGGCCACGAACACCGCCGCCTATGACGGCGCACCGGTGACCCTCACGGGCTTCGTGACACCCGATTCCTCGGGCGATGACGGCGTGAACCTCACCCGACTGGTCATCACGCACTGCGTGATCGACGCACAGACCGCCGCACTCCCGGTCGACGTCGACCCGGATGACTACGCGACCGGACAGTGGGTCGAGATCACCGGGACCGTGCGCGCGGATGCCGACGGAAAGCTCCGTATCGAGCCGACCGATGTCGTCGCGATCGACGAGCCGGGGGATCCGTATGAGTACTGACGACGATCGCCCCGAGGTGCCCGCCGTTCCGCAGACTCGTGCGGAGATGCGCGCGGCCAGAGAGGCAGCCGAGGCGGCCGAGGCCGAGCGGATCGAGCGCGCGCTCGCGACGCACCATGAGCCCGAGCCGAGCGCCGAGGAGCCGCGTGCCGATGCGGGCGAGACTTCTGCTCGCGAGGCCGCTGCCCGCGAAGCTGCTGCTCGCGAAGCCGCCGCCCGTGAGGCCGCTGCCCGCGAAGCCGCCGTCCGTGAGGCGGGCGATCGCGAGGTCGCGGAGCAGGAAGCCGCCGCCCGCAAGATGGCCGCCTTCGAGGCCGCTGCGCGGGAAGATGCCGAGGCGACGGCGCTTCCGTCCGTTCCTCTCCCCACGGAGCCCGTCGTCGTGGGTGCGGCCCCTTTCGTCGCGG
>NZ_JBLVOH010000122.1:9647-13518 GCF_053543675.1 Microbacterium umsixpiens | reverse complement strand
CCGAGGCCGAAGCCGAGGCCGAGGCTGAGCCGCGCGATGCGGCGTTCGATCCGGCCGATTCCCGCGAGCCGTCCGCACGCGAACCTGCCCGCACCCCCGCGACGTCGCGCCGCTTCCTCCTCACGATCGGCGCGGTCCTCGGCATCCTGGTGCTCGTCGGCACCGCGTTCGGGATCGTGAGCATCCTGCAGGGGCCACGGATCAGCGAGGTGCAGGTCGACACCGCGCAGGCGATCGAATCGTCCGGGAGCCGGGTCATCCTCACGGCGAACCAGGCGCTCTCGGACATCGATCCCGAGCAGGTCACCGTTGAGCCGGCCGTGCCGTTCACCGTCGATGCCTCCGGCCGGGGCGTCGGTGTGCGCTTCACGGTTCCGCTCGATGACTCCACGAAGTACACGGTGCGTGTCGCCGATGTCACCGGTGCCGGCGGGGGGCCTGCGACCACGTTGACGACGAGCTTCGAGACCCCGGCATCCCACATCTTCATCCTGCGACGCGATGTCGACGGCAAGGACAAGATCTTCCTCACCGACCTCAAGGGCGACGGGGTCGCAGTCTACGAGCACGACAAGATCAACGACTTCCGCGCGACCTCGAATCAGCTCGTCGTCGCGGTGGAGGAGGACGACGGATCCCGGCTGCTCGTGATGGACCGCGACGGGGCGAACCAGCGCGAGCTGAAACTGCCCGGTGACGGCTACGTCGGCGCGATCCAGGTCTCCGAGCGCGGCGCCCTCGTCGGCTACAGCTACTCCGACCGCGAGCTGAGCGACGACGAAGGGCGAGCGAGCGTGCTGGTCACACAGTCGCTGAACGGCAAGGACGACCCGCAGGTCATCGAGGTCGCGGGCGAGGAGGCGAGCGTCTTCGTCTGGCAGTTCGTGCCCGACAGCGCCGCCGTGCTGTTCATCGACTTCGACGGAGCGCTCTCGCTCGTCGACCGCTCGAGCGATGCGGGCGTGCAGTCCCTGGGGCTCGCCGCGACCATCCAGGGCATCTCCCGAGGTACCTACACCGCGATCGTCGAGCGGCTCGACGCCACCGTGGTCGAGCTCAACCTCGCCGACGGGTCCGAGAAGCCGCTCGCGGCATCCGATCCCGACTACGGCACGGCCTCCTCGATCACGCCGTACCCCGGTGGCACGCTGCGGCACGTGGTCTCGCGCGACGATGCCGGACTGCCGGTGGGGCAGGCGGTGATCCGCGTCGACGACGACGGCACGGCGACCCCGCTGGTCGAGGTCAGCTCGGCGGATTCGATCCTGCAGGCGTGCGCATCCCCGAGCGGCCAATATGCAGCAGTCGTCGTCGCGCCGGAACTGGCGAGCAACCCCTACGACGGGATGCTGCTCCCGCTGCCCGAGAACGTCGAGACGCATCTGATCGACATGGAGTCGGGCAAGGAGATGGTCGCCCTCACCGGCTTCGACGTCTCCTGGTGCCAGACGGCACCGCGGTTCTGACATGTCGCCGCGCGATGCCCTGCGCCGTGCCGCGCGTGCCGATCTGGGCGGCTCCGCGGTCGACGTCGCGCCGCGACTGCTCGGGGCGGAACTGCGCACGTTCGTCGTCGGGTCCGACGACACAGACCCGGTCGAGGTGCGGCTGCGCATCACCGAGGTCGAGGCGTACCACGGGCGGGGCACCGGCGAGATCGCGGACCCCGGATCGCATGCGCGAATGGGGCCGACCGCCCGCAACGCCACGATGTGGGGTGAGCCGGGGCACCTCTACGTCTACCTGAGTCACGGCATCCACTCGTGCGTCAACGTCGTGTGCGGGCCGGAGGGACAGGGCGACGGCGTGCTGCTGCGGGCCGGCGAGATCGTGGCCGGAGCGGATGCCGCGGCTCGGCGGCGCGGCGCGGTGCTGCCTCTCGGTCGCATCGCCCTTCGCGACCTCGCCCGCGGGCCGGGGCGTCTCGGTCAGGCCGTGGGGTTGCGGCATCCGCTGCACGACGGGATCGACGCCGTCACGGGGGAGGAGCGGCACGGGGCGCGCGCCGAGCTGTGGCTGGGCGTGCCGCGGGACGACGTGGTGCGCGGCCCGCGGGTCGGCGTCGCCGGAGTCGCCGGCACGCACGCGTTCCCCTGGCGCTTCTGGATCGATGGCGACCCCACCGTGTCGCCCTTCCGCTGGGGGCGGGGCGCGGCCGAGGCCGCGGCGCTCGACGGCACTCCGCCCGTGCTAAACTGACTCTTTGTCTGCGCACACTCCTGTGCGCAGTTCGCGTGCTTCCCCTTCTGCGGCCGAGAGATCGGCGGGTCGAGGTTGCGTGCAGACAAGGGATCTTGGGTGAGGCCGTCCGGTCTCACGGTATAGAAGGAGTCACATCATGGCAGCAGTGTGCCAGGTGACCGGAGCTGTTCCCGGCTTCGGACACAATGTCTCGCACTCGCACCGCCGGACGAAGCGCCGCTTCGACCCGAACGTGCAGAAGAAGACGTATTTCGTTCCGTCGCTCGGTCGTAAGATCACGCTCAACGTGTCCGCCAAGGGCATCAAGGTGATCGACGTCCGCGGCATCGAGAACGTGGTCAAGGACCTCCAGGCGAAGGGTGTGAAGCTCTAATGGCCAAGAAGGCTCAGGACGTTCGTCCGATCATCAAGCTGCGTTCGACGGCAGGTACGGGTTACACGTACGTGACGAAGAAGAACCGCCGCAACACCCCCGACCGCCTCGTGCTCAAGAAGTACGACCCGGTCATCCGTCAGCACGTCGAATTCCGAGAGGAGCGTTGATCAATGGCTAAGAAGAGCAAGATCGCTCGCAACGAGCAGCGCAAGGTCATCGTCGAGCGTTACGCCGAGCGTCGCGCCGAGCTGAAGAAGACCCTGGTCGACCCGAACGCCACCGACGAGGCCCGCGAGGCCGCACGCGTCGGCCTGCAGAAGCTGCCGCGCAACGCGTCGCCGGCTCGCGTGCGTTCGCGCGACGTCATCGACGGCCGCCCCCGCGGTGTCCTCACGAAGTTCGGCATCTCGCGTGTCCGCTTCCGTGACATGGCACACCGTGGCGAGCTGCCCGGTGTCACCAAGTCGAGCTGGTAAGTCTCAGCTGACAGGGGGCGAGGATCTTCGGATCCTCCCCCCTTCTGCGTCCCCTGCGCTTCGTCTTGCGTTGTGGTGCCCCTGCGTTGTGGTGCCCCTGCGTTGTGGTGCCCCTGCGTGGTGATGCCTCGCGTGGGGTGCCCTCGCGTTGTGAAGGACTTCTCGCGCTTTGAAGGACGCGAGGCAGCATCCACTCCTTCATTCCGCGTCTTCTCCTTTATTCGGTGCGCGAGCGCGGGCCGCGCGGGTGCTCTGAAGGAGTTCTCACGCTCTGAAGGCCTGCTGACGGCATCCACTCCTTCGCTCCGTGTTTTCTCCTTCAGATCGTGAGATCAGACGTGCCCGGCGGGAGAGCGGACGCGTTCGCGGGAGCGGATGCTCCGCACGGAGCTGTCCTGCACAGTAACCGCTCGCTGAAGAACAGTGCCCGCTTGCCGGGATGGTGGTCACCCCTGCGCCAGGCGGGCGGGCACGATCGTTCGATGGATGCCGTGAGCGAGCTGCGACGTCGTGGAGGAGTCGCACGAGTGCGCACGCTTCGAGAAGCCGGTGTGAGCGAGTACGCGCTGCGGCGGTCGAAGGAGCAGTGCGAGATCACGACCGTGCGCCAGGGGTGGGTGGCGCTGCCCGACGCCGATCCGCAGACCGTCGGAGCGGTGTCCCGCGGAGTCGTGCTGAGCTGCGTGACGGCGGCGGAGCGGTACGGGCTCTGGGTTCCCGCGAAGTCGGCGCTCCACGTCGCCGCACGACCGAACGCTGCGCGCATTCGGGTGCCGTCGCAGGTCGTCGTGCACTGGTCGAAGCCTGTGGTCCTGGG
>NZ_JBLVOH010000122.1:6924-9627 GCF_053543675.1 Microbacterium umsixpiens | reverse complement strand
CCTGCGTCCTCCGGACGCCGCGGTCGACGAACTCGTGAACGCCCTCGCTCTGATCGCGCAGTGCCAGCCGTTCGAGACCGCCCTCGTCATCTGGGAGTCGGCGATGAACAAGGGGCTCATAGACGACGCGAGGCTCCGAGGCCTCGACCTTCCGCTGCCCGCCCGAACGCTTCTCGCGAGGGCGCGCCCCTTCGCGGACTCCGGGCTGGAGACCATCGTCATCCATCGGCTCCGGTGGATGGGGCTGCGGATGCTGCCGCAGGCGTGGGTCGTGGATCGCCGGGTCGATCTCCTCATCGGTGACCGGCTGGTGATCCAGCTCGACGGCGCGACCCACACAGGGGTGCAACGGACCAGGGACATCGCGCATGACGCGCAGCTGCTGATCCGGGGTTACCGGGTGCTGCGTTTCAGCTACGAGCAGGTGATGGAGCGCTGGCCCGAGGTGCAGTCGGTGATCATGGAGGCCGTTGCGCAAGGAGCGCACGTTGCATGACGGCGTACCACCCGCGCAACGCGAAGGAGATCTCGCGGAATGAAGGAGCGGATGCCGTATCCACTCCTTCATGCCGCGAGATCTCCTCCATTCCGTGTCTTCGAGCCTGCCCGGCGCAAGCCGGCGTCACGCGACGGCGGCGGTGGTGTGCGCGACGGCCCAGGTGAGGGCCTCATCGGCGATCTCTTCCCAGCCGTCCTGGCTGACCAGGCGGTGGGTGCGCCCGGGGTACTCCTTGTACTCGACGACGGCGGGGCTGCCGGTGGAGCGGTACTTCTGTACGATCGCGCGACCGATGGCCGGCGGCACGACGTGGTCGATCTCACCCGTGATCACATACAGCGGGGCCCGGTCGGTGCGCGCGTAGTCGACGTGCGTGACGCCGCCCTTCTCGTTGAACGCGGACGCGACGCCCTCGAAGAAGACCCGGTTGTAGGAGTTCACGGCCGATTCCTCCCAGAGGCGGTCGGACTCGGCGCGGCTCAGGTCGTTGCCGAACGTGAAGTGGAAGTGGCGCTTCGACAGCGGCTTGGCGCCGTTGCGGCCGAAGGGGTTCGCGAGGATCGGGGTGCCGGTCCAGAGCGTCGACAACGGCAGGGTGGTGATGCCGGCGGTCTGTCCCGGGGCGACGCCCACGTATGCCGCGCCGACGCCGCGGTCGGCCAGCATCTGCGTGATGACCCCGCCGAAGGAGTGGCCCATGACGATCGGCTTCACGGGCAGCGAGCGGATGATGCGCTCGTAGTGGTCGACGATCTGCTTCAGTCCGATGCCCTTCAGGGCGGACGGGTCGCGGCGGATGTCCTCGACCGAGCGGTCGTCGATGCCGGGCCATCCCGGGACGATGACCTCGTGGCCCTGCGCGCGGAAGCGCTCGGCCCAGGTGTTCCAGCTGGTCGGGGTCATCCACAGCCCGTGGATGAGGACGATGGGGGTCTTGTCGGTGGTGTTCATGATCTTCTTCTCTCTGTTCGGCTCCCGCTGATCGGAAGTGCGTTACGCTGATAGTAGACCGAACGTTCTATCTACCACAACCTATTCCCAAAACCGGGAAAACGGATTCGGATGCCGGGGTTCGGATGCCACGATGAGAGGAAGATCATGGACACCACGACGAAGCGCCCCAGCCCCGCCCGCGCACGGCTGATCGATGCCGCCACCCGCCTCTTCTACGAACAGGGCATCCACGCGGTCGGCGTCGACCGTGTGATCGAGGAGGCCGGGGTCACCCGCGCCACCCTCTACAAGCAGTTCGGCGGCAAAGAGAACCTCGTGCTCGCCTATCTCGGCCACGAGGACGAGATGCTCCGCGCGATGTTCACGGAGGCGGGAGCGACCGTCTCCGATCCCGACGCGCTGCTGGATGCGGTGGTCCAGGGCATCGCGGCCGACATCCGGGAGCGCCATACGCGGGGCTGCCCCTTCATCAACGCGGCCGCGGAGTATCCGGATGCCGGTGGGGCCGTGCGGCAGCTCATCGACGAGCACCGGGAGTGGTTCCGCTCGACGCTGCAGCAGGTCGCCGAGGCGGCCGATCTCGAGCGTCCCGAGGAGGTCGCAGCCTCCCTCGTGCTGCTGCGCGATGCCGCGCTCGTCGGCGGATATCTCGACGGCGAAGGCCGTGTCAGCCCGGCGTTCGAGCGCACGGCCAGGACCGTGATCGACGCGCACCGGGCTCGCTGACGACCCCGGAATCTGTGACTGGAGTGGCCAAAGTGGTGCGACACGCCCAGTAATTGCCCAAAACCCGCGAAATGACGCGGAAATGCGGGTGGTGGTTGATACATTCGAGGCGGTCACTAGACCAGGAGCATCCGCTCCGATACCCACAACGATGCGACGGGATCTCGTCGCTGGAGGATGACATGGCTGACAAGTCCATCACCAAGACCGAGCTCGTCGCGAGCATCGCAAGCGCCACGGGCCAGAGCCAGGCCACCGTCTCCGGTGTCCTCGACTCGCTGTTCGCCACGGTCTCCGACGCTGTTGCCAAGGGCAGCAAGGTCTCCATCCCGGGCTGGATCTCCTTCGAGCAGGTCGACACCGCTGCTCGCACGGGCCGCAACCCGCAGACCGGCGCCGAGATCAAGATCCCGGCCGGCAAGCGCGTCAAGGTGACCGCTGGTTCCAAGCTCAAGGCTGCCGTCAAGTAATCGACCGCACCTCATCGAAGGCCGCTCCCGTTCCGACGGGGGCGGCCTTCGTGC
>NZ_JBLVOH010000122.1:4312-6900 GCF_053543675.1 Microbacterium umsixpiens | reverse complement strand
GCCCTTCGTGCTTTCCTCCCTCCGGGCGCGCCTAGGCTGGAGGGGTGAGTTCCCGCAGTGAGTCGACGAGTCGGATCTCGGCGTATCGCATCGCCGGGATCGTCCTCCTCCTCGTCGCGGCACTGGTCGCCCTGACGCTCGCGCTCCTCGTCGGCGGAGGTGCGAAGCCTCCGCTCCTGCAGGACCCCGGCCCGTTCGTGCTCTGGGGTACGCCGATCGCCAAGCTCGTGATGAACATGTCCGGTGCGGTGATGCTCGGCTCGCTCGTGCTGGCGCTGTTCGGACTGCGCGCGGGGGATCGCTCGTTCGACGCCGCCCTGAACATCGCCTCGGTCGGCGCCGCCGCGTTCACGATCTCGGCTGGCCTCGCCGGGTTCCTCGCCTTCATGGCCGCCTTCAACCCGAAGCTCAGCATCGAGCGCGAGTTCGGTACGCAGCTGGGCCGCTTCCTGCTGGAACTGCCGCTCGGCCAGTCCTGGCTCATCACGACGCTCTTCGGTGCGATCATCACGGTGCTTGCGTTCGCCTGGCGCTCGTGGACGCCCACGCTCATCACGGCGCTGCTGGCCGCGGCATCCTTCCTCCCGCTCGCCACGCAGGGCCACGCGGGCGATCTCGCCGGGCACAACATGGCGGTCAACTCGATCCTGCTGCACACGATCGGCGCCGCCGTCTGGCTCGGCGGCCTTCTGCTGCTGATCCTGCTGCGCGGACGTGCCGACGTCGACACCGCGAGGCTCGTCGGGCGCTACTCGTCGCTCGCGATCGCCGCCTTCGCCGTGGTCGCCGTGTCGGGGGTCACGCGATCGATCGTCGCCGTCGGCGACTGGAACGCGCTGTGGACCACGCCCTACGGCTGGATCGTGCTCGCCAAGGTCGCACTGCTGGGTGGCATGGGCCTGCTCGGCGCCTGGTACCGCGCGCGCCTCATCCCGAAGCTCGCCGGAGCCCGTGCCGCGGGCTGGTTCTGGCTGCTCGTGCTGTGCGAGGTCGCGCTGATGGGCCTCGCCTCCGGCGCCGCGGCCGCACTGGCCCGCACGCCCCCGCCCACCGGCGAGACCGCCGCCTTCCTGCAGACGCCCGCCCAGATCCTGACCGGATCGACGCTGCCGCCGGAGCTCACCCTCGAGCGCTGGTTCACGGCATGGGACATCGACGTGCTCTGGCTCATCGCCGCGGGCCTCGGACTGTTCTTCTACCTGGCCGGCGTGTGGCGCCTGCACCGGCGTGGTGACCGCTGGCCGATCCATCGCACCGTCTTCTGGGTGCTGGGGGCGCTGCTGCTCGTCTGGGTCACCGGCGGGCCGATCAACGCGTACCAGGAGTACCTGTTCAGCATCCACATGATGGGCCACATGATGCTGTCGATGGCGATCCCGCTGTTGCTCGTCTCCGGGGCCCCGATCACCCTCGCGCTGCGTGCCATCCACAAGCGCGACGACGGCACCCGTGGCGGCCGCGAGTGGATCATGTGGGCCGTGCACTCGCCGTTCGCCCGCGTGGTCACGCATCCGTTCGTCGCGGCGGCGATCTTCATCCTGTCGCTGTGGGCCTTCTACTTCACCGATCTCGTGCGCTGGTCGATGTTCGAGCATCTCGGGCACGAGTGGATGGTCATCCACTTCCTGATCTCGGGCTACCTGTTCGTCATGAGCCTCATCGGCGCGGACCCGGTTCCGTACCGTCTGCCGTATCCCGGGCGCCTGATCACGCTGATCGCCGTCATGGCGATGCACGCGTTCTTCGGCATCGCGATCATGATGCAGGAGGGGCTGATGGTCGCCGACTGGTTCGGGGCGATGGGTCGCGACTGGGGTGTGGACCCGCTGCAGGACCAGTACGTCGGCGGCGGCATCGCGTGGTCGATCGGGGAGATCCCGACGCTGATCCTCGCGATCACGGTCGCCATCCAGTGGAGCCGCAGCGACACCAAGCTGCAGCGTCGGGCGGACCGGCACGCGGATCGCACGGGTGACGCGGAGCTCGAGGAGTACAACGCCAAGCTCGCCGCCCTCGCCGAGCGTGATCAGCGCCGCGAGGAGCGCGAAGGCCGCTGAGACCCGTCGCGCGCGTACTCAGTAGACAGGGACTCAGTCGAGAGGGACTCGGCTGACCGGGACCTCAGTCGACTGGGACGTCGCCCGGTGCGCCGACCCGGATCGACGCCGAGCCGTTCGGCAGGATCACGATCGTGCCGTTGAGCTGGAACGGCACGTCTTCGGAGAGCGGTGCGATCGACCCGTCGAACAGCGACTGGATCTCGACGTCGATGTGTGCCACGGCCTCGGTGGTCGGGATCTGCCAGTGGCCCTCGTCGGGGATCACCGTGACCTGAGGCTGGCTCGCGATGGACCACTTCGGCGGGGCGGTGATCCGGTTCGTGACCCGCAGTCCGAACGGGCAGGCGGTCGGCTGCAGCACCTCCTGCGTCGTGCACTCGGTGAGGAACTGCTCGACCTGCTGCTGCACGACCTTGACGAACTCCTCGGTCGGTTCGGTCTGCACGTCGAGCGGCGTGACGGCCAGGGGCGTGTCGGCCAGCACGCCGTGCCCGGATGCGGTCGCGATCGGGGTGTCGACCGTGACCG
>NZ_JBLVOH010000122.1:0-4292 GCF_053543675.1 Microbacterium umsixpiens | reverse complement strand
CGACCGTGACCGAGTAGAGCCCGGGGGTGAACACCAGAAGCGGCAGGGGATCGAGCGCGCCCGCCTCGGGCCCGAGGGCCGACACCTGGCGACGGTCGACCTCGAAGCCGTTCACCGCGAACTGGTCGGCGCCCCGTACGGTGAGGTCGATCACGGCGAGTGGGCTGGTGGTGAAGCGCCAGTTGGGGGTCACGCCCGCCCAGCCGTCCTGCTCGATCAGGAACGTGCTCGTGCCGGAGTGGCCGCTCGCTTGGTAGCTCACGGTGACCGCGGTGCCGCCCTCTGCGGGCTTCTCCGACTCGACCTTCACATCGGTCAGCGGTGCGAGTGCCGAGCGTCGGAGCATCGCCTCGGAAGCCGACGGATCGATGCCCGCCTTCTCGAGGGTCTCGCGGTCGATCGCGACGCCGGGAATGCGGAGCGCATCGGCGGCCCGACCGGCGGAGAGCAGGTCGAGATAGCGGACCACGAAGGCGGACGGACCGTAGAACTGCTGGTACAGAGTCGCGCCGCCGGCACCGAGTGCGGCGACCAGCATGAGCCCGACGACGGCCAGCATCGCCAGATCGACGCCCAGGCGCGATCGCCGGGGCGCGCGCGTGCCGGCCCGTCCCATGGCGTCAGTCTAGGAGGGCGTCCTGGGGGGACGCCGAGCGTCGGCGGCCCCGGGCGGATGCCGGGACGTAGCATGGGTGGCGCCCCGTTTCCGTCTGCTTCCCCTGTGAGTGCCGTGTCCCTTCCCGCCCTGTCCGAGGAGCAGCAAGAGCTGTTCCGGCTCATCGAGGACACCGGCGAGCACGTCTTCATCACCGGGCGTGCCGGCACCGGCAAGTCGACGCTGCTGCAGCACTTCGCCTGGAACACCAAGAAGCAGATCGCCATCTGCGCGCCGACGGGTGTCGCGGCGCTCAACGTCGAGGGCCAGACCATCCATTCGCTCTTCCGGTTGCCGATCGGCCTGATCGGTGATGCCGACATCGATCAGAACGATGCGACGCGGCGCATCCTCAACGCCATCGAGACGCTCGTGATCGACGAGATCTCGATGGTCAACGCCGACCTGATGGATGCGATCGACCGCTCCCTGCGCCAGGCCAGAGGCCGCAGGGGTGAACCGTTCGGCGGCGTGCAGGTCGTCATGTTCGGCGACCCGTACCAGCTGGCGCCGGTTCCCCCTCGTGGCGACGAGGCGCGCTACGTGCAGGACCACTACCGCTCGTTCTGGTTCTTCGACGCCAAGGTGTGGGCCGGCGGGTCCGGGATCTCCGATCAGGGCGGCCTGTTCGAGGTCGACACCCGCGCCGAGCTGCACGTGCGCGAGCTGGTGCAGATCCACCGGCAGTCCGACGACGGGTTCAAGGCGATGCTCAACGCCGTGCGCTACGGGCGGGTGACCGCCGAGATCGCCGGCGTTCTGAATACGCAGGGGGCGCGGACGCCGCCGGAGCCGGAGCCGGGCGAGGTGCCGATGATCACCCTCGCCACGCGCAACGACATCGTGAACAGCATCAACAGCAGGCACCTTGCTGCGCTGCCCGGCAAGGAGCAGACCGCGCGCGCCGAGGTCAGCGGCGACTTCGGACGCGGCGAGGCGTCGCTGCCGGCCGAGAGCGAGCTGAAGCTCAAGGTCGGCGCGCAGGTGATGTTCCTGCGCAACGACACGGCGATGTCCGGAGAGCCGCCCCGCTGGGTCAACGGCACCATCGGAACAGTGGTGCGCATCATCGGCAGCGCGGTGCGCGTCGACATCGACGGCGAGGAGGTCGACGTCGAGCCCGCCGTCTGGGAACGGTTCCGCTACGCGTACGACCAGAACACCAAGAAGCTGTCGCGCGACGTGGTGGCCGAGTTCACCCAGTTCCCGCTGCGGCTCGCCTGGGCGGTCACGATCCACAAGTCGCAGGGCAAGACCTACGAACGCGCGATCATCGACCTCGGCTCCGGCGCCTTCGCTCCGGGGCAGACGTATGTCGCGCTGAGCCGGCTGACCTCGCTCGAGGGGCTCTACCTGTCTCGCCCGTTGCGACCCCGCGACATCCGTGTGGACGAGGACGTGCGCCGGTTCATGCGCGACGCCTGGTTGGCGGCGTCGACACCGGAGCTGCCGAAGAGCTGACGCCTCAGGCCGCGGCGCGCGCCCGGTCGAGGTCTTCGAAGAGCTCGGTGTTGAAGCGGTAGGCGAGGAGCACCTCGTCGATCACGCGCTCGCGCTCGGCATCGTCCCACGGTGCCGCGTCGAGCTGCTCGCGGTACACGTCCTTGAAGGCCGACGGGTCGGCGATGTCGTCGAACAGGTAGAAGCCGATGCCGTTGGTCTCGAAGCCGAAACGACGGGCCATCACGCGGCCGATGAAGATCCCACCGGAGAGGTCGCCGAGGTAGCGCGTGTAGTGATGCGCCACGAAGCCGCCGGCCCAGGTCGCCCCGACCTGACGGATGCGGTCGACGTAGCGCTGCGTGGTCGGCAGCGGAACGATCTGCTCGCGCCAGTCGGCGCCGAGGAGGAACTCCAGGTCGGCCTCGAGCGCGGGAAGGCGGGTGAGCTTGTCGCTGATGAAGACCGAGGCGATCGGGTCCTGGCGCATGCGGTCGCCGGCGCTCTCGAGTGCTTCGTAGATGAAGTAGTGCTGAGCGACGAGCGAGATGTAGTCCTCGCGGGAGCCCTCGCCCTTCAGGAGGTCGGACATGAAGCCGGCGGTCTCGCTGCGGGAGTGGGATCCGGACGAGCGCTCGCGCAGGGCGGCGGAGAAGGAGAGGATCTCGGGCATGACCTCAGTGTAAGGGGAGCCTTACCTCAGAGGAAAGCCCGGAGTTGTCGGAAGTCGTCCGGCGACCCGCCTCCGCGACGATCAGGCGTGCGGGCGCGGCTCGACGCCGAGGCGAGCGCAGGCCTCGTCGTAGAGCGCCACGACCTCGCGTCGCACGGACGGACGGTCGGCGATCGGTCCGCCGGGCCACGGCACGCGCAGCTCGGACGCGGCGCCGCCGGCGGTGATCTCCCACACTCCGCCATCGCCGTCGAAGCCCGTCATGACGGACTCGCTGATCTCGGCGTGGGTCTCGGCGAAGGCGCGGGCGATGAGCAGATTGTCGTCGGTGTGGTCGCCGTTCATGTGGCGGAGAACGGCGGTGATCACGTCGGCGTCGAAGAGGTGGGGCACGATTCTCACCTTACGCGCGCGGGGGGATCGCCCGGCGCGGGGCCGTCTTTCAGGATCCGCGTTCTAGACTCGGGAGACACATCCTCGGGGGTTCTACATGCAGCTTCTCTCGTCGCGCCGTTGGCGCGCCGCAGCGGCCAGTGCGGCCGTGCTCGCTCTCGTCCTCACCGGATGCTCCTCCGAAGGCTCCTTCACGTACACACCACCGGCTCAGGTCGACGGCGCTCTGCCCGATGCGACGGTCGACGCGATGCAGGCGGCGGTCGACAACGCGCTGACCGCGTCCGGCGCCTCCGGGGCGATCGTGGGCGTCTGGGTCCCCTGGAGCGGCAGCTGGGTCACCGCATCGGGCACACAGGACCGCGACGGCGGTGAACTGTCCACCGACATGACGTTCCGCGTCGCCGACGTGACCCGCCTCATGACGTGCGATGTGCTCTACGCCCTCGCCGACGAGGGGACCGTCAAACTCGACGCCAAGGTGCCCAAGTACGTCTCGGGCGTCGCCGACATGAAGGACGTCACGCTCCTCGACCTGTGCAACGGCACGAGCGGGGCCGGATCGTCCGAGCCGACGATCAAGGGCGCGCTGCTGAACACCCCGGAGCGGATCTGGGCTCCGTTGGAGCTCGCCGGCTACGGGCTGGGCCGCGAGAGGGTGGCACCGGCGACGACCTTCCGCGACTCCGACGCGGGATACCTCCTCCTCGGCCTCGCTCTGGAGCGGGCCACGGGCATGTCGGCATCCGAGCTGATCGCGGAGTACGTCACGGAGCCGCTCGAGCTCGCCGCCACCTCGCTTCCCGGCTCGACGCCGGCCGCCCCGGGCGACACCCCGATGAACGGGCACTACATGTCGGCCGTCGAGGGTGGCTACAACTGCGCCGCCCCGGTCGACATCACCACGCTGTCGGCCAGCTCCGGCTACACCGACTCCGGCGTGGTCTCGAACATCACCGACCTCGGCCGCTACGTCCAGGCGGAGGCGAAGCAGGTGCTGCGCACCAAGGACACTCCGGCCCGCTTCGGCAGCCCGCTCCCGGCCGGAGCACATGACCCCTCCTGGTTCCAGACCGCCGGTGGGGCGTTCCTCGTGGGCTCGATGGTCGGTCAGCACGGCTCGGTTCCCGG
>NZ_JBLVOH010000121.1:0-4298 GCF_053543675.1 Microbacterium umsixpiens | reverse complement strand
GCCGACTCGACCCCGGTCTGGAGCCCCGACGGGTCACAGCTCGCGTTCCTGCGCGCGCAGGACGGCCCGGCGCAGCTCTGGCTGCTCCCGGCCGCCGGCGGCGAAGCACGCGGACTCACGACGCTCCCGCTCGGCGCCGGCGCTCCGGCCTGGAGCCCCGACGGCACGCGCATCGCGTTCACCGCCCCAGTCGACGGCGCGGCGCTTCCCGACGAGACCACGGAGACCATCCTCGCCCGACGCTCGGCGCCGGCCTCGACCGACCGGCTGGGCTACAAGGCCGATGGTGCGGGCAACCTGGGGACGCTCGTGCAACAGCTGCACGTGCTCGACGTGGACTCTGGCAAGGTGACGGTCCTCACCCGCGGCCGCTCCCACGCCTCCGACCCGTTCTGGTCGCCCGACGGCACACTCCTCGCGTACTCGGCGAGCGTCGAGGACGATGCCGATCTGACGATGCGGATCCCCGTGTTCGTGCGCTCCGCCACCGACCCGAACAGCGCGGCCGTGCAGGTCAGCGCCGCCGATGTGCAGGCGACGGCCGTGGGATGGACCCCGGACGGCCGCCATGTCGTCGCCGCCGGACGCACCGACACCGAGGTCGGCAACGCAGACCTCCTGCTGTTCCCGGTCGACGGCGGCGAACCGCAGAACATCACGCGCAGTCTCGACCGCAACGTGATGCCGGGTGGTCCCGGCTACCCGGGCGGCATGCCGCAGTTCACGGACGGCGGGGACCTCGTGTTCTGCCTCCGCGACAACGGCTACTCGCACGTGTACCGCGTCGCCCCGGACGGTTCGGGCGCCACGGCCCTCGTGGACGGCACCGCAAACGTGTCGGGGCTCTCGGTGGCGGCATCCTCCGCGGCGATCACGCTCGCGACGCCGGAATCCTTCGGCGACATCGCAGTGCTGGACCTCACGGATGGATCCACGCGTGTCCTCACCGACTACGGCACGCCCGAACTCGATCTCCTCCCGGCGGAGGAGCGCCGTTTCACGATCGCCGACGGCACCGTCGTCACGGGATGGCTGCGCCGCGATCCCGATGCCGCGGGTCCGCTCCCCCTGCTGCTCGACATCCACGGCGGTCCGCACAACGCCTGGAACGGTGCCGCCGACCTCGTCCACCCGTACCACCAGGTGCTGGCGCGCCGCGGCTGGGCGATCCTCACCCTCAACCCCCGCGGCAGCGACGGCTACGGCGACGCGTTCTTCTCCGCGGTCTCCGGCGGGTGGGGCGTCAACGACGCGAACGACTTCCTCGAGCCGATCGACCAGCTCGTCGCCGAGGGCATCGCAGACCCGGCCCGACTGGCCGTGACCGGGTACAGCTACGGCGGATTCATGACCTGCTTCCTCACGTCGCGCGACCACCGCTTCGCGGCGGCCGTGGGCGGAGGCGTGGTCACCGATCTCTTCTCGATGGGCGGCACCTCCGACTTCGGGCATTACCTCTCGGCGAAGGAGAACGGCGGGCTCCCCTGGCGCGATGAGGAGCGCCTCTCCGCACAGTCGCCGTTCACCCGGGTCGACCAGGTCACCACCCCGACTCTGATCCTGCAGGGTGCGGCCGATGACCGCTGCCCGGTCGGTCAGGCCGAGCAGTGGTTCACGGCGCTGCGCGAGCGCGACGTCCCCACGCGCCTGGTGCTGTATCCCGGTGGCTCGCACCTGTTCGTGCTCTCCGGTCCTCCGTCGCACCGCGCCGACTACTCGCAGCGCGTGATCGACTGGGTCGAGCAGTACGCGCCGCCGGCCGGCACGCCCGTGCGCGCCCGCCTCGACGCCCGTCATTGGCAGCAGCGACTGAGCGCGCTGGCCGCAGCGCACAAGGTGCCCGGCGCGACCCTCGGCATCCTGCGTCTCGGCGAGGAGCCGGTATATGCGCACCACGGCATACTCAACGCGCGCACGGGCATCGAGACCACCGACGACTCCGTGTTCCAGATCGGCTCGATGGGCAAGGTGTGGACGACGACCGCGATCATGCGCCTCGTCGATCAGGGTGTGCTCGACCTCGACGCCCCGGTCGTCTCGTACGTGCCGGAGTTCTCGTCCTCCGACCCGGAGATCACGCGGACAGTGACGCTGCGTCACCTGCTGAATCACACCAGTGGGATCGACGGCGATGTCTTCACCGACACCGGCCGCGGCGACGACACGCTCGAGAAGTACGTCGCGCTCCTGGACGGCGTCGCGCAGAACCATCCGCTCGGCGCGACCATGTCGTACTGCAACTCCGGATTCTCGCTGGCCGGGCGCGTGATCGAGAAGGTCACCGGAACGACCTGGGACCAGGCGATGCGCGACCTCGTGTTCACGCCCCTCGGACTCACCCACTCCTCGACCCTCCCGGAGGAGGCGATCATGTTCCGGGCTGCCAGCGGGCACACCGTGGTCGACGACGACGGCCCGCACCTCGCGCCCGCCTGGATGCTCCCCCGATCGATGGGACCGGCCGGACTCATCAACTCCACCACGGCCGACGTGCTCGCCTTCGCCCGCATGCACCTGGCAGGCGGACTGGCCGCCGATGGGACGCGTGTGCTGTCCGAAGCCGCCGTGGCGCGGATGCAGGAGCGTGAGGTGGACATGCCCGACCCGTACTCGCTCGGCGATGCGTGGGGCGTGGGCTGGATCCTGTTCGACTGGGACGGCCACCGCCTCATCGGGCACGACGGCAACACGATCGGGCAGGCGTCCTTCCTGCGCATCCTCCCCGAGGAGGGGCTCGCGGTGACGCTGCTGACGAACGGGGGCAACACCCACGATCTCTACGTCGAGCTGTTCGGCGAGATCTTCCGCGAGCTGGCGGCGCTGGAGGTGCCGGCCGGCCTCACGCCGCCCGAGGAGCCGTTCACGGATGACTTCTCCGAGTTCGAGGGCGTCTACGACCGCTCGGGCGTGCGCACCGAGATCTTCCGCGACGACGATGGCCTGCGCATGCGCACCACCCTGAACGGACCACTCGCCGCCATGCTCCCCGACCCGGTGCAGGAGCATCCGCTGGTGCCCGTGCGTCGCGGCGAGTTCGTGATGCGTCCCGAGGGCGAGCAGGCCTGGCACGCCGTGGTGTTCTACTCCCTGCCCAGCGGCGAACGCTATCTGCACCACGGCGTCCGCGCGGCGCCGAAGGTGTCGTGATGCCGGTGCAGGCCGGCGTGGACCTCGACCTGGTCCTCGCCGACATCGAGACACTGGTCTCCTGCGAGTCGCCGTCCGATGACCTCGACGCCGTCGCCCGCAGCGCCGATGTCGTCGCCGCCCTCGGCGAGCGCCTGCTGGGCGTCGCGCCGGAGCGCATCGTGATCGACGGACGCTCCCACCTGCGCTGGCGGTTCGGCGAGCCGGTGGTGCTGCTCCTCGGTCACCACGACACGGTGTGGCCCCTCGGCTCCCTGCGGCGGCATCCGTTCCGCATCGAC
Source organism: Microbacterium umsixpiens (assembly GCF_053543675.1). Classification (NCBI taxonomy): domain Bacteria; kingdom Bacillati; phylum Actinomycetota; class Actinomycetes; order Micrococcales; family Microbacteriaceae; genus Microbacterium; species Microbacterium umsixpiens. Next base: position 870 of record NZ_JBLVOH010000121.1, on the reverse strand, counting down.
GACGGCGTGCTCCGCGGCCCGGGATGCTTCGACATGAAGACCGGTGTCGTGATGGCCCTCCACGCCGTCGCCGCGCTGCCGGACCGCACCGGCGTCAGCATCCTGATCACGGGCGACGAGGAGCTCGGTTCGCCGAGCTCGCGCGCCCTGATCGAGCAGGAGGCGCTCGGCTGCGCGGCGGCGCTCGTGCTCGAAGCTTCGGCCGACGGCGGCGCCGTGAAGATCGCCCGCAAGGGGGTCTCGCTGTATCGGATGCACGTCACCGGTCGGGCGGCTCATGCCGGATTGGAACCGGAGCGCGGCGTGAACGCGGCGGTGGAGGCCGCGCACCTCCTCCTCGCGGTCGCCGAGCTCGGTGCCGCGGCGGCGGGGACCAGCGTCACACCCACGCTACTGCGTGCCGGCAGCACCACGAACACGGTGCCCGCCGATGCGGAGTTCGCGGTCGACGTGCGGGTGCGCACGGTCGCGGAGCAGGACCGGGTGGATGCGGCGCTCCGCGCCCTCCCTGCCACGCTTCCCGGCGCCACGGTGCGCGTGGAGGGCGGCCCCAACCGTCGGCCGATGGAACCCGAGGTCTCTGCGGACCTGTTCCGCGCCGCGGTGGCGATCGCCCAGGAGGCCGGTCTGACGCCGTTCGAGGGCGTCGCGGTGGGCGGTGCGTCCGACGGCAACTTCACCGCGGCGCTGGGGGTTCCGACCCTCGACGGCCTCGGCGCGGTGGGCGGCGGAGCCCACGCCGACGATGAGCACGTGATCGTGGCGATGATCCCGGAACGCATCCAGCTGCTGCAGGGTCTGATCTCCGGAGCGCGGGCATGAGCATGACGGATGCCGCAGCTTTCCGCGCCTCGCCGGAGGAGGCCGCCG
>NZ_JBLVOH010000120.1:32420-36569 GCF_053543675.1 Microbacterium umsixpiens | reverse complement strand
CCGCGGCGAGAGCCTCTCCGGCCACGCTCGCGCACTCGTCGCTGTTGCCCGGATGCCGGAAGTCGGTGTGACCGTCGACATGCACCAGTCCGATGCCGCCACGGCGCACGGTCGCGAGACCTGCGCCGAGCAGGATCGCGCAGTCGCCGCCGATCACGAGCGGAGCCTCGCCCCTGTCGAGCGCTGCGCCGATGCGTGCCGCCAGTCGCCGCGAATGGTCGATCGTGGCACCCTCGTTGCGTACGTGTCCCGGCGGTCTCGTGGCATCGTCGTCGACGTAGCGGCCGGCCAGGACGACGCCGGAGTCGGTCGCCCCGAGCTCGGCGAACCGGGCGAACAGGCCGGCCTCGCGCAGAGCCTCCGGTGCCTTCGCTGCGCCGGGGACGCTGCCCGGCTCGGGCGGACGTAGGCCGAGGTTGGACGGAGCCGACAGCATCGTGATCATGCCTGCATCCTGAACCGGGGGTCGGACATTCGCGCGGGGATCAGGCAGGGAAGCACACCCCGGTGATGCGCTCCGCAGCCGCCCACATCGCGGACCCGATCGCCGCGGAACGCACCTCGTCCGACGCGGTCACCCGCGCCGGCGCCCCACGGAACTCGAGCAGACCGCCGGGGCCCCAGTAGTCGCCGTTCCTCACGTCTGCGGCCGTGGCCGCGTGGACGACGGGCAGCGCGCCGCCGTCCTTGCCCTGCACGAGCAGGCGGGTCGGCGTAGACAGGGCACGGACGACGCCGGACACCTCGGCGAGACCGGGACGCGCAGGCGTGAGCGGGTCGACCGCATAGCCCGGGTGTGCACAGACAGCCGAGCGGGAGGAGTCCGACCACCGTCGGGACAGTTCGAAGGCGAAGGCCATCAGCGCCGCCTTCGATCGCCCGTACTGCCGCAGTGAGGAGCCGGCCCACCGGGCGTCGAGGGTCGCCGGGTCGAGGGTCGCGAAGCGGTGCGCGATAGAACCGACGGCGACGACGCGGGCGTCCGGCGCGAGGACCGGCTCGAGCTGCGCCACGAGGGCGAAGTGGCCGAGGAAGTTCGTGCCGACCATGAGGTCGAAACCGTCGCTCGTGCGGGCCGAGCGGTCGGCCGCCTTGACCCCGGCATTGCAGATGACCGCGTCGAGCCGTTCGCCGATGTCGGCTGCCGCTTCGGCCACGCTGTCGAGGGAGCCGAGGTCGAGTGGCAGCACGCGCATGTCGGCGTCGGGCACCTGTGCGCGGATCGCCGTGACCGCTGTCGCCGCGCGCTCGAGCGAACGGCATCCGAGCAGAACCCGCGCACCCCTCGCGGCGAGCTGCTCTGCGCACCAGTACCCGATTCCCGCGTTCGCGCCGGTGACGAGGATGGTGCGCCCGAAGTGGTCGCGGGGGAGAGGAGGGGCGGCATCCATCCCCCCAACCTAGGCCGCGCGGATGTCTCGCGCCTCAGTGGTCGTGGTCGTGGTGCTCGTCGTCTTCGTCTTCGAGAAGCATGCCGACCGACGTCGCGCAGGCGTCGCCCCTCCACGCCTCGATGCCCTCGCGCACGGCGAAGGCCGCGATGACCAGCCCGGCGACGGCATCCGCCCACCACCACCCGAGCAGGGAGTTCGCGACCAGCCCGATCAGCACCGCGGCCGAGAGGTACGTGCAGATGAGCGTCTGCTTCGAGTCCGCGACGGCGGTGGCGGAGCCGAGCTCGCGACCCGCACGGCGCTCCGCGAACGACAGGAAGGGCATGACCGCGACGCTGACGGCGGTCAGGACGATGCCGACGGTGCTGTGCTCCGGACGTTCGACCATGACCAGCGCTGCCACCGAGGTCGCGGTGACGTAGGCCGCGAGGGCGAAGAAGGCGACCGCGATGACGCGCAGGGTCGGCTTCTCCCAGCGCTCCGGATCACGGCGGGTGAACTGCCAGGCGACCGCGCCCGCAGACAGGACCTCGATCGTGGAGTCCAGGCCGAACCCGATGAGCGCGGCCGAGGAGGCGACGGATCCGGCGGCGATCGCGACGACCGCCTCGATCAGGTTGTAGGCGATCGTGATGCCGACGATGAGGCGGATGCGGCGATGCAGAGTCTCGCGACGGGGAAGGGTGAGCGTCGCGGTCATCAGCAGGTGCAGCCTTCGCCGGAGCAGCAGTCCGGTTCCACGAGGAGTGTCACCCGCATGAGCATGTCGAGCGCGGGTGCGAGGTGCCGGTCTGCCAGGCGATAGCTGCTACGGCGGCCGTCCGGCACGCTCTCGACGAGGCCGCATCCACGGAGGCACGCGAGATGGTTCGACATGGCCTGGCGCGAGACGCCGAGCGCTTCGGCGAGGTCGGCGGGATAGGCGGCGCCCTCCCGCAGGGCGAGCAGGACACCGGCGCGTGTGGGGTCGGAGAGCGCGTGCCCGAGGCGAGCGACGGCGGCCGTGTGCGTGGGGGAGGAGGCGAGGGCGGTGGTCACGTGACCACTGTACAGAAAATGATGAATTCAGAACAGGCTGAACTCAAAGATGTGGGGACGCGACGAGATGTCACGCCCCCGCACCCTGACCTGCTCAGCGGATCGCGTACACCGCGCTGCCGACGATGACGGCGACGATGGTCGTCCAACCGATGATCGCGAGCGCCTGCCAGAAGAGGATGCGGGCCTTGCCGACGCCGGAGGCGGCGAGCATCGTCGCCGTGAACTGCGTCGGCAGCAGGAGAGGGCCGAGCAGGCTGACTCCCGGGACGCCGTAGCGCTCGAACGCGCGCTGGAACTTCTCGCGACGCGGGGTGCTGTGCGTGTCCGCGGTGCCCACCGCACCCTCTTCCGTCGTGCCGCCGCCGGCGAGGGCGACCGCCTTGGCTCGCGAGCGGTTAACGACGGCCTGCCGGGCCCCCGAACTCACCAGCACCACCACCAGGACGCACAGGAAGTTGCCCACGATCGCGGCGATCGCGGCGACCACGGGCGGGATGCCGCCGATGATGCCGATGCTCACCGCTCCCTCGCCCTCGATGAAGGGGATCGCGCCGGCGAGGGCGACGATGAGGGGCTGCACGAGCTCGGGAACCTGGGCGACCAGGTCCTGGAAGGTCTCGATGAGGTTCATGGGGGTGCTCCCTGATGTCGGTGCGAACGGTCTCTCCGCTGCGATGACCCCAGTCCACTCGACGCGAGGGCGTGGCGGCAGTGTCGGGCCGTCACCGCTTCCCGGGTGGATCGCACGCGGCATCCGTGACAACTGTCACGGCCCTATCGTGGGAGCGTGAGCAGCCGCGCCGAGCCCCTCGCCCCCGTCGAGCCGAGTCCGGGGGCGCGACAGCTGTCCCGCGGCGTGACGGGCGCCTGGTGGTACACGGCCAGCGCGGTGGTGATCTTCGAGGTCGCCCTTGTGGCCGCCTGGATGCTCGTGGCGCTGGCGATCGACTCCCAGGCATCGGCGGCTCTGATCATCGGCGGCGGAGGACTGCTCTGGTGCGCCTCCACGCTCCCCCTGCTGGGCGACTACCGGCACCGCCTGGACGCCGAGCCGGGCGTGCGATGGCTGCGCCTGGCCGTGCCGTTCCTGGTCGCGGTGATCTACGGGGTCGCCGCCGGAGCGGTGGTGGGCAGCTGGCAGCTCGCTCTGATGCCCATCGTGCAGTCGCTCGTGCTGCTCAACTGGCAGCGCGGGGTGCGGTACAAAGTGGTCATCGCGGCCACGATCCTCCTGGCCGCTGTCGCTGTCGCCGATTCCGCGCTCGACGTCTCGGATCAGATCCCGTTCGTGGTGCCCGTGGTGTACACGGCGCTCCTCCCCGTGATGACGGTCAGTTCGCTGTGGTGGTGGGACGTACTGATCACGCTCGACCGCGCCCGCGCATCCGAGGCGAGGCTCGCCGCCACGCAGGAGCGGCTGCGGGTCGCCACCGATGTGCACGATCTGCAGGGGCACCACCTGCAGGTCATCGCTCTGCAGCTGGAACTCGCGGAGCGTCTGCTGCCGACCGACCCGGACGTGGGGATGGAGCAGCTCCGTGCCGCCCGGGTGAGCGTCGACGAGGCGCGCCAGGGGACCAGGGACCTCGCGACCCGCTTCCGTTCGGTGCCGTTGGGGGATGAGCTGGCCAACGCCCGCGACCTTCTCACCGCGGCCGGGCTCGAGGTGGAGTCCGCCATCGACGCGGATGCCGATTCCGCTCCGGCATCCGCG
>NZ_JBLVOH010000120.1:29722-32400 GCF_053543675.1 Microbacterium umsixpiens | reverse complement strand
GCTGGGCCCCGTGATCAGGGAGACGACGACGAACGTGCTGCGGCACGGCGGGGGAGCGCGGGCGCGGCTGGCGCTCCGCAGGACCGCGGATGCGTGGCGGTACGAGATCGCGAACGATGTGGTCCCCGGCGTCGACGTCGAGCACGACGGCTCCGGGCTGGAAGGTGTGCGCCGCAGGATCGAGGAGGCGCACGGCTCCCTCGAGGTGCGACGCGACGCCGACGAGTTCGTGGTGGTCGTGACGGTGCCGACGCAGGGTGAGGGTGCTCGATGATCCGCGTGCTGCTCGCCGATGACGAGGCGATGATCCGCTCCGCTCTCGCAGCGCTGCTGCGCCTGGAACCCGACATCGAGGTGGTCGCCGAATGCGCCGACGGCGAGCAGGCCGTCGCCGAAGCCCTGCGCCTGGAGCCGGACGTGTGCCTGCTCGACCTCGAGATGCCGGGACTCGACGGGGTGCAGGTCGCCGAGAAGCTGCACAGGGCGATCGCGACGCGCTGCGTGGTCGTCACCCGTCATGCGCGACCCGGTGTGCTCCGTCGCGCGCTCGCCTCCGGCGTCTCGGGTTTCCTGCCGAAGTCCCGCGGTGCCGACGAGGTCGCCGCCGTCATCCGCCGGGTCGCCGCGGGCGCTCGCTACGTGGACCCCGAGATCGCCGCCGACGCTCTGAGCGACGAGCGCTCCCCGCTCACGGACCGGGAGCTCGACGTGCTGCGCGCCGGTCGCCGCGGCGAGACGACCGGACAGATCGCGCGGGCACTCGCGCTCGCGCCGGGCACCGTGCGCAACCACATCTCGGTCATCCTCGGAAAGCTCTCCGTCGGCACCCGCCAGCAGGCCGTGCTCATCGCCGAGGAGCGCGGCTGGATCTGACTGCCGTTATGCTGGCAGGCATGGGAACCATATGCGCAGCGCCCATGATGGGGCGCAACTTCGTGATCCGCGACCGCCGCGCCTGACGGCGCGCTCGCTCTCCGCACGCATCTGCGCGCCGTCCACCGAGATGTCATCGCACCTCGGGACGGGCAGTCCTCTCTGACGCCTCTTCGCGTCCTCCCCTCCTTCGAGGTGCTCCGATTCTTCTTCTGGAGCGCACTCATGCCTCGTTCAATCCATGGCGGCCGACACGAACTCGGCCAGAACTTCCTCACCCATCGTCCGACCCTCGCCCGCATCACCGACCTCGTCGGGCGCACCTCGGGCTCGATCCTCGAGCTCGGGTGCGGTGACGGCGCACTCACCCGCTCGCTCGCAAGGTTGGAGCGACCCCTCGCGGCGATCGACGTCGATGAGCATCGGGTGCATCGTCTGCGAAAGGCGCTGCCCGGCGTGCGCATCGAGATAGCGGATGCGACTCGCCATCCGCTCGACGCGGAGGTCATCGTCGGCAACATCCCGTTCCATGTGACGACACCGATCCTCCGGCGACTGCTGTCCAGCGGCCGGTGGAGTCAGGCGGTGCTGCTGACGCAGTGGGAGGTGGCCCGCAAGCGGGCAGGTGTCGGCGGCGGCACCATGATGACCGCGCAGTCCGCGCCGTGGTTCGAGTTCTCTCTGGAGGGCCGCGTACCGGCCTGGGGGTTCTCACCGCAACCGAGCGTCGACGGTGGGGTGCTGGCCATCACCCGTCGCGGCTCACCGCTCGTCCCGGCATCCGACCGCCGGGAGTACGAGGCGTTCGTGCGGTCGATGTTCACGGGGCGAGGATCGAACCTGGCTGCGGTGCTGGCCACGGCGGCACGCATCCCGATGTCCCGAGCGCGACGGTGTGTCGCGGCGGCGGGTGCCGACGACCGGCGTCTTCCCCGTGACCTGCGCCCGGAGCACTGGGCCGCGCTCTGGCGTCACGTCTCCCGCGGGTGAGATGACCGGGCCGTCTCGCAGCCCCACCGGGCGACGGCCCGGCCTGCTCGTGATGAGCCCGACGTCGGAGCATCCGGGTAGCCTCGACGCATGTCCGCTTTCGGAACGCTCGCGACTCCGGTCGGTGTCGTCGGCGTCGTCAGCGACGGCGTGGCGATCACCCGCGTCATGTGGCGGTCCGCTCCACCCGAGGGCAGCGCACTCCCGGCCGGCCCGACCGCCGATCCACTGCTCGCCGAGGCCCTCGCGCAACTCGCCGCCTACTTCGCGGGCAGCCTGCGCCGCTTCGACGTGCCGGTCGACCTCGGCGTGCAGACCGTGGCGACCAGAGCAGTGCTCACGGTGACGGGGCGGAGGGCGCGGCTTGGCTGCACTCAGCCCAAGACCCCGAGGGCCCGGTGAAGGACGAACGTCTGCTCGACAAACTCCGTCGCGTGTTGGACGTCGCCTAGGGTGTGTCCGACAAAGGTCGACGTGTGCGGACGACTTGTGTGAGAAATCCCTCCGATGACCCCACATCTGAGGGCGAGCCAATCCGGAGCCGTCTCTGTCTCACCGACGTGCGCGTCGGTCCGCAATCGCTTGCGGCAGGAGACGCGGATTTGTGTCAGCAGCCACCGACAACAACGTCACGAGATAGAACACGTAGGTGCGCCCGCCTCTCTCGGTGGTTCGCTCGTATGCTGGGGCGATGACGGACCAGGTGATTTTGATGTGCGGTCCCGCGGGATCCGGCAAGTCCACCTACGCGAAAAGGCTCGAGCGCGCCGGCTATGTCCTGCTCTCGTTCGATGCCGAGGCTTGGAACCGCGGGT
>NZ_JBLVOH010000120.1:28435-29628 GCF_053543675.1 Microbacterium umsixpiens | reverse complement strand
CCCGCGGACGCGATACAGTCCATCCACGATCACCTGCAGGCCCGCCTGAAGGAGCTCGTCACCCGCGGAGCCCGAGTCGTGGTCGATACCTCGTTCTGGTCCCGGGCCTCCCGCGATCGCTACCGGGATTTTCTCGCACCGCTCGGTGCGACCCCTACGGTCTACTACCTCGAAGTCCCGCACGACGTCCTCCTCGAACGACTCGCAACCAGGACTGATTCTGGTCCTAACGATGTCCTCGTTTCTCCAGCGCAAGCCGCTGCCTACATCGATGGCTTCCAGAGACCCACCCCTAATGAAGGCCCGATGCGTGTCTTCCGCCACCAGGTGGGCACCTAGGTGACGCCTGCGGGGTCGTCGCCCGTGAACGCCGCGGACTCCGGTACCGGGACACCGATCTCCTGCTGGATCAGTTCGACCTCCGCGTCGATATCGTCCTCATCCCAGCCGGGGTGAATGCTGCGGACGATCTCCTTGCGAGACGCAGCGCGTGCGGCGTCGAGCAGCTGCGCGGTGCGGGCGAGCTTCTCCGGGTCGGCCTGCGACACCGGGGCGAACTCGACGGCCGGCATCCGGGTCATGTCGCCGAGGTCAGCGCCGCCGAACACGGTCTTGTCGATCTCCAGCGCAGCGAGGGACCAACGTGCGAGAGCACCCTTCGCGTACAGGGCCTTCTTGTCGCGGGTGCGCTCGCTGTCGGACAGGTCCGCGTCGATCTCCGTGGCGGTGCGCTGGCCCTTCGCGGAGTCGAGGCCGAGGTGCGCTTCGGAGTAGCCGAGCGCGGACGCGAGTTCCTTCTTGAGGCCCTCGATCACGGCGAGGTGTTCTTCGACTCGGATCGCGAACTGCACGATGCCCATCGCGCCGTTGCCGTCCGCTGCCTTCCCGAGCGTGCCGGAGACCGGCGTAAACACCTGCCGGTAGACGTCGAAGTTCGCACCTTCGCCGGGCTTCCCGGACAGGTCAAGCATCTCTTCGGGGACGATGAGGCGGCCCTGGCCGTTCTCCACGTCGCGCATCAGCGATGACCAGGTGAAGTCGACCTTGTCGAGGACGTCCTGTACGCCGTCGAGGTCGGAGCGGCCGAGGGATGCGAGTTCGCCGAGCTTGCGCCAGTCGCGCACCGGCGCCGCGTTCTTCAAGTAGGTGACGGCGAGGTGTTTCGTGCCGGTGCCGATCGCAACCGTCTCCGG
>NZ_JBLVOH010000120.1:22190-28415 GCF_053543675.1 Microbacterium umsixpiens | reverse complement strand
CCCGGACGTTGAGGTCTGAAGCAGTGCGCATCCGGGCGTAATGCGCCGTCTCCTCGCGCGTGTCGATCTGCACCGGCACACCGAGGGCGCGGTCCGTGCCGCGGTACAGGGTGTACTCAATCGTCCCTGGCTTGTGCTCCTCGATGAGGCGATAGACCTCGTTGCCGTCGTGGTACTCGGACCAGAGCGTCACGCCGGCGAGTCGCCCGTGACGGAACGTGGGGATCGCGGTATCCGCGGCGTACGCTTTCGGGAAGACATGGTCGTGCACATCGGCATCCCAGGCAACAGCGAGGTACGAGCCACCGAGGGCGGCCGAGTACTCGCCAGCAAGAAGGAGTTCGGCGTGCGTTTCGTCGGCACCCGTGATGTCGTCGAGGCGGGTCTGCGCCGGGTGTGCCCACCGCTTCCGCGACGCCCGCGTGTCGCCCTCCTGTAGGGGGACGTCGTCGGGCTTGCGGAACAGGATCTGCGGGGCCTCGCCGAACAGCAGATCAGCGGACAGAGTGCAGAGGTCGGCGGCGAGCGGCAGATGCATACGCATCCGCTTCTCTTCCTCGACGATCGGCTGGCCGAGGAACATCTTCGACAGGGAGCCGAGGTCGCAGCCTCAGATGGATGAATTCCCGTGGGGGCAGATGTTCACGGCGATCGCTGCGCTCGGTGGTGCGGCGATCGCCCTCCACGAGACGGTCGGGCACGGAGAGACGATCACCTACGGCGGGCTCGCCGCGCGCAGCGGCACCGACGTCCCCGCCCGGGGGATCGGTTCGATCATGGGTGCGAACCCCGTCCCCCTGATCGTGCCCTGTCATCGGGTGGTGGCCGGCGACGGCCTCGGCGGATACTCCGGCGGCGATGCGGGCCAGGGCCTCGAGACCAAGCGCTGGCTGTTGGAGCATGAGGGAGCTCTGCCGACCTCGCTGTTCTGAGCCGGCGCTGCGGCATCCGTCATCCCGTCATCTCACCGACGAACACCCTGCGAGAATGGACGTGCCGAGTCCCGAGCCGAGGAGCCAACGTGCAGTTCATCTCCACCCGCGGCGGCATGCAGCCGCAGTCGTTCAGCGAGACGCTGTTGGAGGGCCTCGCGCCCGACGGCGGACTGGCGGTGCCCGAGGCCATGCCGACCGTCGACGGCGAAACGCTCGAGCGCTGGCGTGCGCTGACGTACCCGCAGCTGGCGACCGAGGTGCTCGGGCTGTTCGCGACCGACATCCCGCGCGCGGATCTCGCGCGGATGACCGATGCGGCATACGCCGGCTTCCCCGACGGCGTCGTGCCGCTGCGGGCCATCGATGACGAGCTGACGCTCGTCGGGCTCTCCGAGGGGCCGACGCTCGCGTTCAAGGACATGGCGATGCAGTTCCTCGGACAGGTGCTCGAGTACACGCTGGAGCGCAACGACGCCGTGCTCAACATCCTCGGCGCGACCTCGGGCGACACCGGTTCTGCGGCCGAGCACGCCCTCCGCGGCAAGGAGCGCGTCGCGGTGTTCATGCTGTCGCCGCAGGGCCGCATGAGTGCGTTCCAGCGGGCGCAGATGTTCTCTCTCGACGACGCGAACGTGCACAACATCGCGGTCGAGGGCGTCTTCGACGACTGCCAGAACCTCGTGAAGAAGCTCGCCGGCGACCTCGACTTCAAGCGCGCGCAGCACCTGGGCGCGGTGAACTCGATCAACCTCGCGCGCATCACGGCGCAGACCGTCTACTACTTCTGGGCGTGGCTGCGGGCGACGGATGCCGGCGGCTGGACCGAGCTGTCCTTCACGGTGCCCTCCGGAAACTTCGGCAACATCCTCTCCGGCTTCTTCGCCAAGCAGATGGGGCTCCCGATCCGTCGCCTGGTACTCGCCGCGAACGAGAACAACGTCCTCGACGAGTTCTTCCGCTCCGGCATCTACCGCCCGCGCAGCGCCGCCCAGACGCTCGCGACCTCGAGCCCCTCGATGGACATCTCCAAGGCGTCGAACCTCGAGCGGTTCATCTTCGAGCTCGTCGGCCGTGACCCCGCCCGCGTCGTGGGGGCCTGGGACGACCTCGAGGCCCAGGGGTACTTCGACTTCTCGGCCGATCAGGAGCGCTTCCTCGAGGAGTTCGGCATCGTCAGCGGCACCTCGACGCACGCTGACCGGCTGGCGACGATCCGCTCGGTGTACGAGACGACGGGTGAGGTCATCGACCCGCACACGGCCGACGGCGTCAAGGTCGCGCGCGAGTATGTCGAGCCGGGTGTTCCGATGCTCGTGCTCGAGACGGCCAAGCCCGAGAAGTTCGCCGAGACGATCCACGAGGCCATCGGTGTCGAGCTCGGCTACGCCCCCGAGCTCCAGGAGATGCTCGACGCTCCCCAGCACGTGACCGAGATGGGTGACGACGAGCACGCGCTCCGCGCCTTCATCGAGACGAACGCGCTGCACTGACCTTCGCGGCGGTCGTCGAGACCCCCACTTCACGTCGAGACCCCCTCGTGCCGCTGTCGGCAGGAGGGGGTTTCGCTGTTTCCGGAGGTATCCACGCGAGCTGTCGCGGGCGTGACGCCGAGCCGGTACGTGCGATGCGCACATCCGGGTTCGATTCTCGTGCGATATGCACATGTCGTGCGGTGTGCGAGCGTGGCTACTGTGGCGCACAACCCGTTCCCCTCCTCCTCCCGAAGGATCCTCATGGCACGCACGGCGCACGCAGACGACTTCGCGCTCTCCCGGGTGACTCCCGAGGCCCGCAAACCCTGGTTCGGCATCGCCGTGCAGCGATTCGGACAGGTCTCGGCCCTCTCGCAGTTCCTCCTCGGCGCGACCCTCGGCTACAGCATGACTTTCGGCGAGGCTGTCCTCGCCTTCCTCTTCGGCTCGCTCATCCTCGAGGTGATCATGTGCGTGGTCGGCTTCATCGGCCAGCGCGAGGGCCTCAACACCGCCCTCCTCGCACGCTGGACCGGCTTCGGCGAGATCGGCGCCTCCCTGGTCGGGCTCGCGATCGGCATCAGCCTGATCGGCTGGTTCGGCATCCAGTCCGCGATCTCGGCGCAGTCGCTCGATGCCCTCATGCCCGGCGCTCTGCCGGTCTGGGCCTGGAGCCTCATCTTCGGCCTCGCGGTCACCGCGATCGTGGCCTTCGGCTTCGTCGGGATGCAGTGGCTCGCGAACATCACCGTGCCGCTGTTCCTCATCCTCGTCGGCTGGTCGGTCATCTCCGAGCTGAGCCGTCACGACATCGGCGAACTGCTCACGGGCCCCGCGCCCGGACCCACGATGAGCGTGTGGGCCGGAACCGGCATCGTCGCGGGTGGCCTCATCGTCGGCGCGATCATCACGGGCGACATGACCCGCTTCAACCGCTCGCGCGCCGACGTCATCAAGCAGACCGTGGTCGGCGTCTCCCTCGGCGAGTTCGTGATCGGCCTCGCCGGCGTGCTGCTGGCGCACGCCGCGGCCACGGGGGACATCGTCGCGATCGTCACCTCGTCGGTCGGGTTCATCGGCCTGTTCATCGTGCTCACCGGCACCCTGAAGATCAACGACTGGAACCTGTACTCCTCCACACTGGGCCTGGTGAACTTCATCTCGACCGCGTTCGGGAAGAACCTGCACCGCGTCACCACGACCATCGTGCTGGGCGTCGTCGGATCCGTGCTCGCCGCGGTCGGCATCCTCGGACAGTTCACCGAGTTCCTGATCGTGCTGAGCGTCGCGTTCCCCCCGATCGCCGGCATCATGGTCGCCGAGTACTACATCGTGCGTCGCTGGCGTCCCGACCTCGACGCGACGCGCGACGAAGGCACCCTCCCGGCGACCGCCCCGCGCATCGTCCCCGCGACGATCGTCGTCTGGCTGGTCTCCGCGCTGGTCGGCTACTTCGTGACGTGGGGCATCCCGTCGCTTCTCAGCCTTTTCCTCTCGATGGCCCTCTACATCGTCGCGGGCAAGCTCGGCTGGGTGCGCGGCGTCGGCGTGGCCACCACACGGCAGGCCGCACCGGTCGAACAGACAGCAGCGGCCTGAGCCGCTACAGATAGACACCCCTCACAGGAAAGCGAGCATCATGCACATCGGCATCGACGTCGGCGGCACCAACACCGACGCAGTCCTCATGGACGGCACCCGCACCCTGGCGGGGGTGAAGCACTCGACCACCCCCGACGTCACCAGCGGCATCATCCAGGCGATCGAGGACCTGCGGGCCGGACACTCGTTCGAGGGCGCCGACATCGATGCCGTCATGATCGGCACGACGCACTTCATCAACGCGCTCGTGCAGGCGAGCCGTCTCGCACCGGTCGCGGCCCTCCGGCTCGGGCTGCCCGCCACCCGTGCGCTGCCGCCCCTGATCGATTGGCCCGAGGTGCTGGTCGAAGCGACCCAGGCCCGCAGCTACCTCGCGCACGGCGGCTACGAGTTCGACGGCCGACCGATCTCACCGCTCGACCCCGACGAGATCCGGGCGCACGCCGAGGACATGAAGGCGCACGGCATCCGCTCGGTCGCCATCTCCTCGGTGTTCAGCCCCGTGAACCACGACCTCGAGGTGCGGGCGGCCGAGATCGTCGCGGAGGTGCTGGGGGCGGATGCCGCCATCTCGCTGTCGCACGAGATCGGACGCATCGGGCTCCTGGAGCGCGAGAACGCGACGATCATCAACGCCGCGCTGCGCGAGCTCGCCTCCGAGATCGTCGACGGGCTCACCTCGGCCGTTCGCGCCCAGGGCATCGAGGCGCCGATCTTCCTCAGCCAGAACGACGGCACGCTGATGGACGAGGAGTACGTGCGCCGCTACCCGGTCGCGACCTTCGCGTCCGGCCCGACCAACTCGATGCGCGGGGCAGCGGCCACCAGCGGCCTCGACGACTGCGCCGTGATCGACGTGGGCGGCACCACCGCCGACATCGGGTTGCTGATCAACGGCTTCCCACGCGAGACGGCGAACGAGGTCAAGGTCGCCGGCATCCGCACCAACTTCCGGATGCCCGATGTGCTCTCGCTCGGCATCGGCGGCGGCAGCATCGTCGACGAGGAGACGGCCGAGGTCGGCCCGGCTTCCGTCGGTTACAAGCTGACCACGGAGGCACTGGTCTTCGGCGGATCGACTCTGACCGCCACCGACATCGCCGTCGCGGCCGGTCGGGCGCAGGTCGGGGATGCGAGCAAGGTCGCGCACCTCGACCCGGCGTTCGTCGAGCGGGTGCTCGCGCGCATCGCCGAGCGCGTGTCCGAGGCCGTCGACCGCATGCGCACCTCGCCCGAGCCCATCGCGGTGGTCGCGGTCGGCGGCGGATCCATCCTGCTCCCCGACGAGCTTCCGCTGTTCGGCACGGTGCACCGGCCGGAGAACTACGCGGTCGCGAACGCCATCGGCGCCTCGATCGCACAGGTCGGCGGCGAGATCGACAAGGTCTACGCGATCGAGCCCGGTCGCCGCGAGGAGACGCTCGCCGAGGTGCGGGCCGAGGCCGTCGACAAGGCCATCGCCGCCGGAGCCAAACCCTCGACCGTGTCGATCATCGACTTCGACGAGGTGCCCATCCCGTACCTCCCGGGCAACGCGACGCGCATCCGCGTGAAAGCCGTCGGCGACCTCGACATGGGGGCGTGACATGAGCTGGACCATCACTCCCGCACACATCGACGGACTCGCCCGCGGCGCCGCCGTTCTCGGCACCGGTGGGGGAGGAGACCCCTACATCGGCGCGCTCCTCGCCCGTCAGGCGCTGACTTCCGGCGACGTCACCGTCGTCGGTCTCGACGAGGTGCCCGACGACGCGCTGGTGCTGTTCGTCGCGATGATGGGCGCGCCGACCGTCATGGTCGAGAAGCTCCCGAGCCTGGCCGAGGTCGTGGAGCCCGTCAAGGCGCTCAGCGTCCACCTCGGCCGCCCGATCACGCACATCGCGTGTGCGGAGGTGGGGGGCGTGAACTCGACCATCCCGATCGCCGCGGCTGCCGCCCTCGGGCTTCCGCTGGTCGACGCCGACGGCATGGGGCGCGCGTTCCCCGAACTGCAGATGGTGCTCCCGACCCTGTACGGCGTGACCGCGTCGCCCCTCGCGTTCAGCGACGAGAAGGGCAACACCGGCGTGCTGCAGACGGTCGACAACTCGTGGACCGAGCGCATCGCCCGCGTGGCCTGCGTCGAGATGGGCTGCTCGGTGATGATCTCCGGCTTCTCCATGTCCGGGACCGCCGCGCGCGAATCCCTCGTCGCGGGCTCGCTGTCCCGCTGCATC
>NZ_JBLVOH010000120.1:16908-22086 GCF_053543675.1 Microbacterium umsixpiens | reverse complement strand
TCGCCACGGCCCGCGACGAGAAGACCGACCCGGTCGACGCGGTCGTCGACCTCCTGGGCGGCCGAGAGCTGTTCGGCGGCAAGGTCGTCGACGTGCACCGGGCCACCACGACCGGCTTCGCACGCGGGCGCGCACGCATCGACGGTGACGCCGGTGCGACGCTGACTCTCCAGTTCCAGAACGAGCACCTCGTGGCAGAGGCCGACGAGGCGGTTCTCGCGACCACTCCCGACCTGATCATGGTGCTCGACGGCGAGTCCGGCGAGCCGATCACGACCGAGGGCCTGCGCTACGGGCAGCGGGTGCGGGTGATCGCGGCTCCGGCGGATGAGCGCTGGCATTCGGAGGCCGCCCTCGCGATGGTGGGCCCCGGCTACTTCGGCTATGACATGCCGGCGCACCGTTTCGACGGCAGCATCTCCACCGGATCGGCGTCGGCGGGAGCCGCGGCATGAGCTGGCAGCTCACGGCTGCCGACCTCCCCGATCTTGCCCGCGGCGCGACGCTCCTCGGCACGGGCGGAGGCGGCGACCCCTACATCGGCAAGATGCTGGTCGAGCGGGTGCTGGGGAAGGGGAGCATCACGATCCTCGACCCGGACGAGCTCGCCGACGACCTGTTCGTGATCCCGACGGCGCAGATGGGCGCCCCGACCGTGATGATCGAGAAGATCCCGGCCGGGACGGAGCCCACGCTCGCCCTGCGCACGCTCGAGGAGCACCTCGGACGGACCGCGGACGCGACCATGCCGATCGAGTGCGGCGGCATCAACTCGATGATCCCGCTCATCGTCGCGGCCGAGACCGGGCTCCCGGTGGTGGACGCCGACGGCATGGGCCGCGCGTTCCCCGAGCTGTCCATGGAGACCTTCGCCGTGTACGGCGTGCACGGGTCGCCGCTCGCGCTCGCCGGGGAACGCGGGGAGAAGGTCGTGATCGACACCGGCGACGACGACCGGCAGATGGAGTGGCTCGCCCGCGGCATCACCATCCGCCTCGGTGGCGTCGGTCACATCGCGGAGTACGCGATGACCGGAGCCGACGTCCGGCGAACGGCCGTGCCCCGCACGATCTCGATGGCACTCGCGCTCGGCCGCGCCATCCGGGTCGCCCGAGAGGAGCACCGTTCGCCGTTCGAGGCGATCGCCGACACCCTCTCGACGACTCTCTACCCGCACCTGCGTGAGCTCTGCGTCGGCAAGGTCATCGACGTGGAACGCCGCACGACAGAGGGCTTCGCCAAGGGGCGGGCGGTCATCGCACCGCTCGGGGCGGAGGAGGGCGACACGTTCGAGATCTCCTTCCAGAACGAGAACCTCATCGCCCACCGTGGAGAGACGCTCGTGGCGATCGTGCCCGACCTCATCTGCGTCGTCGACCACGAGACCGCCGAGCCGATCACGACCGAGGGGCTCCGGTACGGACAGCGCGTGCGGGTGCTGGGCATCTCCACTCCCGAGATGATGCGCACTCCCGATGCGCTCGCCGCGTTCGGCCCGTCCGCATTCGGGCTCTCGGCGGAGTTCGTCCCGGTGGAGACGCTGTCCGCAGGCGAGGGCGTTTCTCCCTAGGCTGGAGCGCATGATGCTGCAGCGCGACGACCTCACGGCGCTCGCCCGCGGCTATGCGCTGCTCGGCTCGGGCGGCGGCGGCTCGACCACCATGCTCGAACTCATGCTCGCGCGGGCGACGGACTGGCCCATCGAGGTCTCCCCGGTCTCCTCGCTCGACCCCGCCACGCCCTGTCTCGGGGTCGCGTTCGTGGGGTCGACGATGCTGCTCGGGGAGCGGCTTCCGGGGGAGGAGCCGTTCGCCCGCCTCCTCGACGCGGTCGAGCGCTGGGTCGGGCATCCGGTTCCCGCGGTCTGCTCGCTCGAAGGCGGGGGGATGAACGGGCTCGCACCGCTGACGCTCGCCGGATCTCACGTCGTGCTCGACGCGGACTGCACCGGCCGCGCCGTGCCGGGGCTGGACCAGATGTCGCTCTTCGTCGACAGCGTGCCGGGGCTCGTCTTCGCCTGCGACACGGGTGCCGACGGAGTCGCGCTCGTCGAGGCGCATCGGGCCATCGACGCCGAGCGCGTCGTGCGATCGGCGATCATCCAGGCCGGCGGTGTCGGCTGTGCGGTGCTCGGCGGCTTCACCGTCGGCGATCTGCGGGAGCACGCGATCGGAGGCCACCTCGCGTACGCGCTCGAGCTCGGCAGGGCCTACCTCGCCGCCGCCGCTGCTCCGCTTCCCCTCCTCGCCGACGCTCTGGGGGCCGAGCTGCTCGCCGAAGGACGTATCGTCTCGGTCGCGCCCTCGCTCCAGGACCCGCACGTGAACGCGGTCGAGATCAGCGGTCTCGGCGGCGCGGTGCACCGCGTGGTCACCCGATCCGAGGCGCTGGCCGTGCTCACCGACGGACTCCTCGTCGCCTCGGCCCCCACCATCATCGTGATCGTCGATGCGGTGTCCCGGGAGATCCTCGAGGTCACCGAACTGGGCCTCGCCCGGAACGTGGCGGTCTTCGCCGTCCCCGCGCCCGAGTGGTGGAACACGCGGTCCGACCGGCGGTCCCAGGTGGTGCCGTCGGCGTACGGTCTCGACGATCTGGATGCAGCGTGATCGAGCGGCTGCGGTTGAGCGCATTGCTCGCCCATGCGGAGAACGGCGGGCTGCGGCGAATCGCCGGCCCTGCGGATACCGCCTGGGAGGCGGTCGCTGTCGGAGCGGGGGAGGCGGAGCTGACGGACAGCGGTGCGGACCGCCTGGCGATCGTCACCTCGACGGCCCCGAGCGCGACCTGGCAGCAGGACGCGCTGCTGCGACGACTGCGGGACCGCGGTTTCACGGGACTCGCCCTCCCCGGCGCGGCCGGCTTCGATGCGGGCGCGTTCCGGCTCGCCGACCGCATCGGCCTGTGTCTGCTCGACGTCGAGCGCCCTGTGCAGCTCGCGAAGGCCTGCTGGATGCTGCTCGAGGCCCGTGACGCGCTGACGCTCAGCCAGGTGCGCAAGGTCGCCCAGTCCTTCGAGTACGCCGCCGACGACCTCGCCGATCTGCTGGGGCACATCGCGGCGAACCTCGGTGTCGGGGCCGCATTGATCGACTCGTCCGGGGTTCTCCAGGAGGCAGGAGCCCACCTCGACGAACACCTGCATGCCGCGATCGGCTTCGATTCCTGGCTCGATCAGGCGAAGGCCGGCGACTCCGCGGCGGCTTCGGTGCGCGTCGACAGTCCAGGGCGCAGCGGCCTGCGGCTCGTGCTCTTCGGACGCGGGCTCGGAGAGGCGCAGGTGCAGTCGCTCTCGGTCGCGGCAGAGATCGCGATGCCCGCAGTCGCGGCGCGCATCCTGATCGACGAGGTGGCGGCCGTGAACGACGTCGCCGTGTCGTCAGGTCTGCTTCGGGACTTCGTCGACCTGCACGGGGCCGCCGATGCCGACGTCGAGCGTCGCATGGCGGAGCGCGGCTGGCGCACGGGCGGGCACCACATCGGCTTCCGTGTGGTGGCGAGGGGACGACTCGATTCCTTCTCGCTGCTGCGGTCGGTGAGCGCCGGTCTCTCCGCGATCGACGGCGAGGCGCATGCGACCACGGCGGGCCGCGGACTCAGCGGATGGCTGTCGTTCCCGGAAGCCCCGCATCCGGATCGGGTGGAGCGCGCCGTCGCCTCACTGCGGGAACTCCACCTCGCCGTGCTGCGCGATTTCGCGGTGGCGACCGGTGTCGGGTCGCTGCAGGCCGGGGCGGAAGGTCTGGCCACGACCCTGGACGAGGCCGGCGACGCGGCGCGCATCGCCGCATCGCGATCCGCGACCGGGTGGTTCGTGCGTGTCGACAGCCTCGGCCTGGAGCAGCTGCTGCTCGCCTGGACCGGGAACGACACCTTCGTCCCGGCGGCGGAATCGCTGTTGGCGCCGTTGCGCGACGGCGGTGGGGAGCTGCTCACCACGCTCTCCGCCTACCTCGATCACGAGTCCGGCATCGCGGCGACGGCGAGTGCGCTCGGCCTGCACCGCAACACGGTCATGGTCCGGATCCGGCGCGTGCAGGAACTCCTCGGTATCGACATGACCGACCCCGAGGCGCGGCTGGCCCTGCACCTCGCATGTCGAGCCGTGCAGCCGCGCTGAGCGGTGCCCGCTCACTCCTCCGGATCGCCGTGCAGCATCCACGGGATGCCGAAGCGGTCGACGAGCATCCCGAAGAGCCCGCCCCACGGCGGCACGTCCAGGGGCATCGTGATCGTGGCCCCGTCGGCCAGCTTCTCCCACACCGCACGGGTCGCGTCCTGCGAGTTGCCGCTGAGCGAGACCGAGAAGCCCTGCGGCTTCTCGTAGGGCATGCCGTCGGGCGAATCGGATGCCATGAGGACGAGCCCACCGGGTGCATCGAGCTGGGCATGCATGACGAGATCCTTCTGGCTCGGATCCTGCACCATGTCGGGGAACTCTCCGAAGGTGTTGATCACGAGCTCACCGCCGAGCACGCCCTGATAGAACTCCATCGCCTCACGGGCTTCGGTGCGGAACGAGAGATACGGGTTGAGGGCAGGCATGAGGACTCCAGGAGGTGAGAGGTGAGACTACGGCACCGCTGACGCTCAGTCTGCGCCGCGGGCCTTGCCTCCGCAAGAGATCCGACGAGGACGGGCGGGCTCAGGCCGGGAGAGCCTTGACCGCTGCGGTGAGCACCTGGGGAACCGTGGGCACGCCCGTGGCTCGGAACACCTCGACTCCCGATGAATCGCGGATGATCACGGTCGGCGTGTGGTCGATGTCGAGTGCCTCCGCGGCGTCCGGATCCTGAGCGACATCGATCTCGGTCACCGTCGCATCCGGCAGGAATCGAGCGGCGTCGGCCAACACCGACCGAGTGCGTGCGCAGGCGCCGCAGAACGACGATGACACCAGGGTCAGCTCCATCCCCGCCTCCTCGGATCCGCGATGCTTCTCCCGGATGCAACCGACGACCGTGCTGGCCTGTTCCCGGAGCTAGGACGCGAGCCACTCGTCGAACGTCTGGACGCCCAGGTCCGCATCGGGCCCGGGCAGGGCATGCCCCGCGCGCATCCCCGCCATCTGCGGCCCCGGCACGTTCAGGGCCGGTATCCACCCGCGGTACCCCTCGCGGCGGGCGAAGGCGCGGATCATGGTCGCGAGGCTCTCCTCGCGCGGGCCGGCGCAGTCGC
>NZ_JBLVOH010000120.1:15530-16888 GCF_053543675.1 Microbacterium umsixpiens | reverse complement strand
CCCGGCAGCGAGTGCGGCGAGGCGTGCGCCCACTTCGGCGGCAGCCACGGGCTGCGTCCGCGCGTTCGGGGCGAGGTGCAGCGGCCCCACCTTCGCGTTCTCGAACATCTGGCCCGCGAACTCATGGAACTGCGTCGCGCGGAGGATGGTCCACGGCACGTGTGAGGCCTCGACGATCTTCTCCTGCGTGACCTTTCCTGCGTAGTAGTCGTAGGGGATGCGATCGATCCCGACGATCGACAGCAGTACGGCGTGCGAAACCCCTGCATCCGATGCCGCCGACAGCAGGTTCCCGGTCGCGGCGGTGAAGAACTCGATCGCCGCGCTGGCCTTGAGCGTCTGGATGCTCGCCACGTCGATCACCGCGTCCGCACCGGCCAGGGCAGCATCCAGACCCTGCCCGGTCACCAGGTCGACTCCCTGCGACCGGCTGAGCACGACCGCCTCATGTCCTGCGGCCCGCACCGCCTCCACGGTGTGCCGGCCCACGGTCCCGGTTCCTCCTGCGACGGCGATTCTCATGCGTGCTCCTTCGTCTTCTCGGTACATCCTTCTCCATGGCTGACCGGACAGGTGCGCGAAATGTGAGACGTCGGCGGAAACTGCTCGCTACGATTCCTCGGAGCGGATGACCGCTTGACCTTGTCCCGAGGGCAGAGAGCATCGTGAACCCTGTGAGCCACTCCATCGACCTCCTCAGCATCGGTCCCTTCTCCGAGGCCGCCCTGCTCTCGCCGAAGGCCCTGCGCCTCTACGAGAAGCGCGGGCTCCTGGTGCCGCATGCGGTGGACCCGGACAACGGGTACCGCTTCTATCGGATCGAGCAGGCGAGGACGGGACGGCTCATCTCCCTGCTGCGGACGGCTGGCATGAGCCTCGATGCGATCCAGGAGGTGATCGCGATGCCCGACGGCGACGCGGTCGCGGCTCTGGACGCGTTCCGGGATCAGGTCCGGACGGCCGCAGCCTCGACCGCCACGCTCCTCGATCAGGCACGTGGGCATTTCAGAGGATCACCGATGAACACGAAGTCCCTCACGACCGACATCCGCCCTGAGCAGGCGGTGCTCAGTCTGCTCGTCACGACGTACGTCGGCGAGCTCGACGAACGCATCCGAGAGGCGCACGAGCGGTTGAGCGCGCTGGCGGCCGAGCGCGGTCTCACCGTCCCCTCCGACGCGTTCGGCATCTTCCACGCCCCGATCACCGCCGACAGCGACGGCCCCATCGAGGTGTGCCTTCCTGTCGACCGCGTCATCCGGGACACCCCGGAGGGCATCCGGAGCCATCGACTCGGCGGCGGTGCGGCCGTCGCCGTCACGGTCGAAGGCGACGACACGGCGTTCCCCGCGATCCTC
>NZ_JBLVOH010000120.1:9194-15510 GCF_053543675.1 Microbacterium umsixpiens | reverse complement strand
GACCGCGGCTGCGAGTGGATCGACGAGCAGAAGGCGACCAGGGTGGGCCCGCCGCGGGAGATCTGGCATGTGCTTCCGTGGGACGAGACGCGTCCGGCGCGCATGACGGTGCTCTGGCACTACGCGTAAGCGACGCCGGGCGGCACTGCGTCCGGGTGATGCAGGCGGAGCCGGGGCGCTCGGTACGATGGCGACTGTGACCACATCGACCGTGCGCCCCGGCATCGCCGAGCGGCTTTCGCAGATGATCCGGATCCCGACGGTCTCGGCTGAGCTCGACGAGCGCGGTGCGGCACCTTTCGAGGAGTTCGTCGCACTGATCGCCGAGCTCTATCCCCTGACGCACGCGAAGCTGCGCCTCGAACGGCACACCGACTTCGGGCTGCTGTTCCACTGGGAGGGCACGGGCGCGGCATCGGGTGGACCGGTCGTGCTGATGGCGCACTACGACGTCGTCCCGGTCGATGAGAGCGATGCCTGGACCCATCCGCCCTTCGATGGCGTGATCGCCGACGGTTCGGTGTTCGGCCGCGGCGCCTTGGACGACAAGGGTCCGCTCATCGTCGTGCTCGAAGCGGTCGAGAATCTGCTCGCCGACGGATTCGTTCCGCCCCGCGACGTGTATCTCTCGTTCGGCGGCAACGAGGAGACCTACGGGAAGGCGGCGGAGGAGATCGCCCGGGTCCTGCGCGAACGCGGCGTCGTGCCCTGGCTCGTGGTCGATGAGGGCGGTGCCGTCGTCGACGCGCCCCTGCCGTTCGTCCCCGGTCGGGCGGCGATGATCGGCGTCGGCGAGAAGGGCGTGATGACGCTCCGGCTGTCGGCGCGCGGCGAGGGCGGTCATGCCTCGGCCCCGCCATCACTCACCGCCGTACGACGCATCGCGAGGGCCGTCGACCGCCTCGGTCCCGCCACCTTCCGCCCTCGCGCCTCGAAAGCGGTCCTGCGGATGCTGTCGCAGCTGGCGGCGCAGACGCCGGGGCCGGCCCGCCACCTGCTGCGGTTCCTCGGAGCGGCGCCGCTGCTGACCGGGCAGGTGTTCGCCGCGCTCGGCGGTGAACCGGCGGCACTCGTGCGCACGACCGTCGCCCCGACGATGCAGTCCGGAGGGACTGCGGCCAACGTGCTGCCCTCGCAGGCGTCCGCGACCGTCAACCTCCGCATCGCGCTGGGCGAGACGACGCAGCAGACCGTGTATCGCGTGCGCCGTCGCATCCGCGATCCGCGCGTCTCCGTCGAAGTGGTCGAGGCCAGTGAGCCCTCGCCGGAATCGGCTACCGACAACGCGCAATTCGCCCTGCTCGCGGCCGCGCTCGAGGTCTCGCATCCCGGGGTTCCGGCGGTGCCCTACGTGATGATGGCCGCCACCGACTCCCGGCACTTCCACCGCTTCTCGCCGGCGGTCTACCGCTTCGCTCCGCTGGACATGTCGAACGCGCAGCGGGCTTCGATCCACGGGATCGATGAGAGCGTGGAGATCGCGGCGCTGGAGCGCGGAGAGCGATTCCATCGCGCGCTTCTCGAACGGCTAGGGTGATCTCACCCTCCTCCCGCCTCGAGCGGGAGCACCCGAAACAAGAAGCAGGAGACGCGATGACGCGCACCCGCACTCTGGGCACCCTCGCCGTCGTCGTCGGCTTCCTCGCGTTCGTGGAGTTCACGAGTGGTGTGCTGCAGGGGTACTACACGCCCATGCTCAGCGACATCGCCCGGCACCTCGGCATCCACGACGCCGACGTGAACTGGCTCGAGGGTGCGCAGCTCATGCTGTCGGCGCTCGTCGTCCCGGCGTTCGCGAAGCTCGGCGACATGGTCGGCCACAAGCGGATGCTGCTGATCTCGACGGCCGTCACCGCCGCGGCGGCCCTGGTGCTGCCGTTCACGGACTCCTTCGGCGTGTTCCTCGCGGCCTGGGCGCTCATGGGTTTCTACGTCGTCTGGCTCCCGCTCGAGATCGCCCTGATCTGGTCACGGTCGCGTCGCATGGAAGGACGCTCCTCGATCACGGCCAAGGCGGCCGGCCTCCTGGTCGCCGCCCTCGAAGGTGGTGCGATCATCGGCGCTCTCGTGGGCGGCGCGCTGATCGACGTCCTGCCCCTCACGGTCGTCCTCCTGGTTCCGGCTGTGCTCATCGTGGTGTGCTTCTTCGTGATCCTGTTCGGGGTCAAGGAATCTCCCGAGCCGACCGGCGGCATCTTCGACACGGTCGGCCTCGTGCTGATCTCCCTGGCCCTCGTCTGCTTCACCGGCGGACTCAGCCTGCTCCGCCTCGAGGGCGGTCTCGTGAATCCGTGGTCCTGGGCCGTGGTCGTCTTCGGTGTGCTGCTGGTGATCCCGTTCGTGCTCTGGGAGCTGCGCTGCGAAGACCCGCTCATCGACGTGCGCATGTTCCGCTCGCCCGCGCTCGGACCGGTGTTCCTCACCGCAGGGCTCTTCGGAGTCAGCGTGCTCGGTGCTCAGGCGCCGCTGTCGACGTTCGCGCGGACCGATCCGTCGGTCTACGGTTACGGTCTCGGCACGAGCGGGTTCGCGACCTCGCTCATCATCGGCGTGTACCTCGTGGCGATGATCGCGGGTGCGCTCCTGTTCCCGACCATCGCACGATGGGCGACTCCACGGGTCACGCTGATGGGCGCTTCGATGCTGGTGGGGCTTGGCTTCCTGTTGTTCCTGCCGTTCCATGACACCTATGGTCAGGTCATCACGAACATGGTTGTCGTGGGCCTCGGTTCCGGTGCGCTGGTCGCGGCTCTTCCCGCTGCCGCCGCATCGGCCGCGCCCGCGACGCAGACCGGTGTCGCGACGGGGCTCACCAACTCGGTGAAGACCGTGGGCGGGGCGATCGCCTCGTGCGTTTTCGGCATCGCGCTGCTGCACGGTGTCGCCACGACCGCCGGCGCGACCGAGGGGACGGCCGGTTCGCTGGCGGGGTACTTCACCGTCTGGATCGTCTGCGGTGTCACCGCGCTCGTCGCAGCCGTCATCCTCGTGTTCGTGCCGAAGACCGCGTTCACCGACCGGTCGGTCGACGCGGAGGTCGCCCCGGTCGTCTGAAGTCGGCGCTGATCATTCCCGATCGAGGCCGAACGTGCGCTTCACGATGGCCTGCACGTCGCCGTCGAGCCCGTCGATGCGCGTGTTCACGGCATCGAACCGTGTGTCGACGGCGTCGAACCGCGTGTTCACCGCATCGAATCGGGCGTTCATCTCGTTGCGGAGTCCGCCGATCTCACTGCGGACGACGTGGATGAACAGCGTGGAGACCACGGTGAGAGTGCTGAACATCAGCGCGCTGAACGCCCCGATCATGGTCCAGATCTGCGCGTCATTCATGAATTCCACCCCGTCATCGTCGCATCGATTCCGCAAGCTTGCCAGGCCGCGGGCAGCGAAGATATCGGTGACCCGGGAGGTGGGGACAAGACGTTTTCGAGCGTGCCCGGGGAGGAGTAGTCGAGCCGCTCTGACGAGGGCGACGAGGATGCCACCGGAGCGGGGCGGCGCGATCTCCGCCGCCCGGCTCCTTGTCTCAATCGCCCTTCACGTTGACGAGCTGCCGCAGCGTGTGCCGGATCGATACGAGGCTCGCGGCATCCGCCATCACCCGGTCGATCGGCTTGTACGCCTGCGGGATCTCGTCGACGAAGGCGTCCGTGTCACGGAACTCGATGCCCGTCATCGCCTCCCGCAGCTGGTCGTGGGTGAACGCCCGCCTCGCGGCCGACCGGGAGTACTCCCGACCCGCCCCGTGCGGCGAGGAGTTCAGCGACTGCGGGTCGCCGAGCCCCTCGACCACGTAGGAGGCAGTGCCCATCGATCCGGGGATGAGCCCCGGCCGACCGGCGTCCGCCTGGATCGCGCCCTTCCGTGACACCCACACCTGCTTGCCGTAGTGCTTCTCCGATTCGGTGAAGTTGTGGTGGCAGTTGATGCGCTCCTGCTCGTCGACGCCGGTGCCGAGGAACTCGGACACCTGCCGGATGACCCGGTCCATCATCTCCTCCCGGTTCAGCAGGGCGAAGTGCTGTGCCCACCGCAGCTCCCGGGTGTACCGGGTGAATTCCTCGGTGCCCTCGACCAGGTACGCCAGGTCAGGGTCGGGGAGGTCGATCCACCACTGCTTGCACAGCCGCTGCGCGACCGAGATGTGCTTCATGGCGATCTTGTTGCCGACGCCTCGGGAGCCCGAGTGCAGGAACAGCCACACCCGGTCGAGCTCGTCGACCGACACCTCGATGAAGTGGTTGCCCGAGCCGAGCGTGCCCAGCTGCAGCCGCCAGTTCCCGGCATAGCTCGCGGGGTCGAAGCCGTTCTTCTCGGCGAGCTGCTCGAGCTCGGCGATGCGCGGCTCCGCGGTCGCGACGACCTTGCGGTTGTATCGGCCCGCCGACAGCGGGATGGCGCGTTCGATCTGCTCCCGAAGCTCGGCGAGGTCGCGACCTTCGAGGTCGTTCCTCGTGAACTGGGTGCGGACGGCGATCATGCCGCAGCCGATGTCGACACCGACGGCCGCGGGGATGATCGCGCCGAGCGTCGGGATGACCGAGCCGACCGTCGCCCCCTTGCCGAGGTGCGCATCCGGCATCAGTGCCAGGTGCGGGTGGATGAACGGCATGCGGGCCGCGGTGTGCGCCTGAGCGAGTGTCTTCTCGTCGATCAGCGACGCCCACGACAGCAGCCGTGCGGAGAGCCTCTCCATGATTCCTTTCCTTGTGGTGGTGGTCAGCCACAGGTCAGGGTGCTCTCCAACGGAAAACGCCCCGGACCTGACGGTGCGGGGCGTTGCGAGAGCGGATGCTGTCACACGGCGCGCGCCGGAGGGTACGACTCGTTGCGGTCATTGCGCTTCGACTGAAGCTGCAACACCGCTGCGATGGGAAGGTTCCGCTGGGCGGTCATCCGTCGACTCCTCGGCTGGCGTGCTGGGCCGATCGGCACAGCTTTGCCACATTAGGGGGCGACACGCCCGGGAGTCAAGCCGTCTCGCGCGGCGGGTTGTACATGAACTCGATGCGGATGCCGTCGGCGTCTTCGACGAAAGAGGCGTAGTAGCGCTCGGAGTAACGGGGATACTCCTTGGGGTCGCGCACGGCGGTCCAGCCCGCATCCAACGCGATCGTGTGCAGGCGTTCGACCTCGTCGCGCGTCGGAACGGCGAAGGCGATGTGCTGCCAGCCGATCTTGCCGTGCCGGTGCGGGGAGGAGTCCTCGTCCCAGGTGTACAGGATGATCTCGGTCTCGTCGCCGTTGTTCCACGAGACCGAGTGGTCGTCTTCGCCGCCGCTCTGATAGCCCAGGGCGGTGAGGACCGGATGGAACTGCGCGCGGCCGCGCTCGAGGTCGTCGACGGTGATGCCCAGATGATCCAGAAGTGCCATGCGGCCCAGTCTTCCAGAAACGCTCTATCCCGTCAGGGGGCGATCCTCCCGAACGTGGCGGGGTCGACGGGCCGTTGGCGACGAGGGAGGTTCTCCACGACGAGGAGGTACGACTCGGTCACCAGCTCCCGGACGAGGTCCTGCGGCAGCTTGCCGCCGGGGCGGAGCGAGATCCAGTGCTTCTTGTTCATGTGATAGCCGGGGATGATGTCATCGAACTGCCGGCGAAGCGCGTCGCCGTCTTCGGGTGCCGACTTGAGGGTCACCATCGCCTCGCCGGTGGCCGAAGTGAGCAGCATGAACACCTTGTCGCGCACTTTGAACACGTCCCATTCGGGGCCGAAAGGATGCTCGAGTCGAGCCCCCGGCAGTTCATCGGCGCGGTCCCGCGCGCACTGCTGCAGGCGGTCACCTTTCATGAGCACTCCTCTTCCGAAACGGTGCCAAACGACGGTACGCACCACCGTACGGGCTCCCACCGACAGCGGAGGCCACGGAGCCGGCACGGGCTCAATGCGGCGCGTGGTACTCGGCTTCGCCGCGCTTCCAGTAGCCCTTCACGATGGCGTTCGCGGTGTCGACGCCCCATCGGCCGAGGAGCGCCCGGCCCGGCTTGACGATCGACTGCTCGGCGGCGATGAAGACGAACGGGTCGGAGCCCACGGCATCTTCGGCTGTCAGGCGCTCGAGGAAGGCGATGAGTTCGGAGCCGGAAGGAGCATCGCCGCGGTGCAGCCACTCGACCTCGACCGGCGCTTCGATGTCGAACTCGCGGCCCTGATTGACGGTCTCCACCACGATGCGTGCCGGGGTTCCCTCGGGGATCAGCGCGGCGAAGCGGCGGATCGCGGGGATCGCCGTCTCGTCGCCGACGAGCAGCCATCCACCGGGCTCGCCGACCAGCACGGCCGACCCGCGGGGGCCGCCGACGCCGATGG
>NZ_JBLVOH010000120.1:8720-9174 GCF_053543675.1 Microbacterium umsixpiens | reverse complement strand
GGCGCCGCGACGCCCTGATCGCCGTGCACGGCGAACTCGACGTCGAGCCAGTCGTCATCCCAGTCCAGCGGCGTGTACTCACGGCTCGGAGACGCGCGCAGCTCCTCGACGGAGCCGACCGGCCCTGCCGGGAAGAACAGCCGCATGTGGTCGTCGGAACCCAGCGACTCGAAGCCGGCGAGGTCGGAGCCGGTGAGTCGCACCCGCACGAAGTCCGGAGCCAGCCATTCGCGGGCGCTCAGAGTCACGGTGCGGAAGCGCAGCTCGAGGCCGCGACGCTCGATCGAGAAGCCGGATTTCGTATCGCTCATAAAGTAAGGCTAACCTAAATATGTCGAGGGAAGGGCACCCTAACCTCGACCTCCCAGCGCCACCGTGTGCGCACAGATCCCGCAGAACAGGAGTCTCTCCATGTCCGTGCCCAGAACCCTCACCGCCACGAGCGTCGCGCGCG
>NZ_JBLVOH010000120.1:4373-8700 GCF_053543675.1 Microbacterium umsixpiens | reverse complement strand
CGGCCTCCTCGCCCTCGCCGGCTGCGCTTCCGGCAGCACGGCGGAACCTGCGAAGGACGAACCTGCGGCGGCATCCGTCACGATCGAGGACAACACCGGCACGCACGAGATCGCGACCCCTCCGGCCTCCGTCGTCGCCCTCGACAACCGCACCTTCCAGACGCTCTCCGACTGGGGAGTCGAGCTCTCGGCCGGCGCCGTCGCGCTCATGCCCGAGACCGTGTCGTACGTGAAGGACGACGCCATCGTCGACATCGGCCTGCACAGCGAACCCGACCTCGAGGCCGTCGTCTCGGTCGAACCCGACCTCATCATCAGCGGCCAGCGCTTCACCCAGCACAACGCGGCCATCGCCGATCTCGTGCCCGAAGCCACGATCATCGACCTCGAGCCACGCGAGGGCGAGCCCTTCGACCAGGAGCTCAAGCGCCAGGTCACCGTGCTCGGCGAGATCTTCGGCAAGCAGGACGAGGCGCAGAAGCTGGTGGATGACTTCGACGCCGCCGTCGAGCGCGCCCAGGCCGCCTACGATGACGCCGACACCGTCATGGCCGTGAACACCTCCGGCGGTGAGATCGGGTACCTCGCCCCGACCGTCGGCCGCTCGCTCGGCCCGATCTACGACATCCTCGGACTCACGCCGGCGCTCGAGGTCGAGGACGCGACCGACGATCACCAGGGCGACGACATCTCGGTCGAGGCGATCGCGGCTTCGAACCCCGACTGGATCCTCGTGCTCGACCGCGACGCCGTGTTCGCTGCGGAGACCCCCGACTACGTGCAGGCGGCCGAGATCCTGGAGAGTTCCGAGGCGCTCGCCGGTGTCACGGCGGTGAAGGACGAGCAGATCGTCTACATGCCCACCGACACCTACTTGAACGAGGGAATCCAGACGTACACGACGTTCCTCGAGGACTTCGCTGACACACTCGAGGCCGCGAAGAACTGAGGTAACGCGGCGGCATCCGGATGATTCGGGTGCCGCCGCACCGTCATCATGGTCTCCACCGACATCACCCCGCCGCCCCGGTACGCCGCGCGGCTCTTCGACGGCACGCTGCTCCTCGGCGTGCTCGTCGTCGTCGTGCTCCTCGTCATCTCGCTGTTCACCGGCGTGTACGACATCGCCGGAGCCGACGACGGCGCGGAGATGTTCCAGATCACGCGCGTGCCCCGCACGATCGCCCTCGTCCTCTCGGGCGCGGCGATGGCGATGGCAGGCCTCGTGATGCAGCTGCTCACCCAGAACCGCTTCGTCGAGCCGACGACGACCGGAACCACCGAGTGGGCGGGGCTCGGACTCCTCATGGTCATGATCCTCGTCCCGCAGCCGTCGCTCCCGCTGCGGATGGCGGGAGCAGTGCTCGCGGCGTTCGTCGGCACGATGGTGTTCTTCGCCTTCCTGCGCCGCGTCGCCCTCAAGTCCTCGCTCATCGTCCCGATCGTCGGCATCATGCTCGGCGCGGTCGTCGGCGCGCTGTCGACCTATCTCGCGCTCGCCACCAACTCGCTGCAGATCCTGGGCGTGTGGTTCGCCGGCAGCTTCACCTCGGTGATGCGCGGCCAGTACGAGATGCTGTGGATCGTGGCGATCATCGGCGTGACCGTCTTCCTCGTCGCCGATCGGCTGACCATCGCCGGACTCGGCGAAGAGGTGGCCACGAACGTCGGCGTGAACTACAACCGGATCATCCTGCTCGGCACCGTCCTCATCGCGATCACCACGGGTGTGGTCACGGTCGTCGTCGGCAACCTGCCCTTCCTCGGACTGATCGTGCCCAACATCGTCTCGATGGTGCGCGGCGACGACCTGCGCAGCAACCTGCCGTGGGTGTGCTTGCTCGGCATCGCGATCGTCACGGTGTGCGACATCATCGGGCGCACGATCATCATGCCGTTCGAGGTACCGGTGTCGCTGATCCTCGGCGTCGTCGGGGCCGTGGTGTTCGTGCTGCTCCTGTTGAGGCAGCGTCGACGTGGTTAGCGGCGTGATGGGCGAGGCGACGACCTCCGGCCCGCTTCGGTCCGCCGGCTCGTTCACGACCCCGCGTGCTCGCCGTCGCTACTTCCTCGTGCTCGGCATCCTTCTCGTCCTGGCAGCAGGCTCCGGCTTCGGCCTGCTCGCCTGGGGCAACCCGATGCCGCCCGGATCGACGGGGTTCTGGCGCATCGCCCAGCACCGTGCGACCGATGTGACGGTGATGGCGCTCGTCGCGGTCGCGCAGGCCATCGCCACGGTGAGCTTCCAGACGGTCACCAACAACCGCATCATCACGCCGTCGATCATGGGGTTCGAGTCGCTCTACCGCGTCGTGCAGACCGCGACCGTCTACCTGTTCGGGGTGGCCGGGCTCGTGGCGATCCAGGGCGTCGGCCAGTTCGCGATCCAGGTCGCGATCATGGTCGGGCTCGCGGTCGCGCTCTACGGCTGGCTGCTGTCCGGTCGATACGGGAACCTGCAGATCATGCTCCTGGTGGGCATCGTGATCGGCGGGGGACTGGGCGCGATCGCCACGTTCATGCAGCGACTGCTCACGCCCAGCGAGTTCGACGTGCTCGCCGCCCGGCTCTTCGGCAACGTGTCCAACGCCGATCCCTCGTACCTCCCGTTGGCGATCCCGCTCGTCGTCGCGGCATCCGCACTGCTGTGGCTGCGATCCCGTCGGCTGAACCTGATGGCCTTGGGTCCGGACGCCGCGCGCTCCCTCGGCGTCGACCATCGCCGCGAGCTCTTCCTCGTGCTCTTCCTGGTGGCCGTGCTGATGGCGACCTCGACCGCGCTCGTCGGCCCGATGACGTTCCTCGGATTCCTGGTGGCGACCCTCGCGTATCAGTTCGCCGACACGCACGACCATCGGCTCATCTTCCCCGTCGCGGTGCTCACGGCCTTCACGATCCTCGCGGGCGCGTACTTCGTGATGAAGAACGTCTTCTACGCGCAGGGGATGGTGTCGATCCTGATCGAGCTCGTCGGCGGCACCGTGTTCCTCATCGTCATCCTCAGAAAGGGCCGACTGTGATCGCACTCGACGGCGTCCGCCGTGACTACAGCAGCGAGGTCGCGATCGGCCCCGTCGACCTCGAGATCCCCGCCGGTGGCATCACCGCGCTCATCGGACCGAACGGCGCCGGCAAGTCGACGCTGCTGACGATGATCGGTCGCTTGAACGGCATGGACGCCGGTGCGATCGAGATCGCCGGGCTCGACGTCGCCTCCACCAAGTCGAAGGACCTCGCGAAGGTCGTGTCGATCCTGCGGCAGGAGAACCACTTCGTCACCCGGCTCACAGTGCGGCAGCTGGTCGGCTTCGGACGCTTCCCGCACTCGAAGGGGCGGCTGACCCGGGCGGACGAGGAGATCATCAGCCAGGCGATCGACTTCCTCGATCTCGGACCGCTCGAAGGGCGCTATCTCGACGAGCTCTCCGGCGGGCAGCGTCAGCGCGCGTACGTCGCGATGGTCCTGGCCCAGGACACCGAGTTCGTGCTGTTGGACGAGCCGCTGAACAACCTCGACATGCGGCACGCGGTGCAGATGATGAAACACCTGCGCCGGGCTGCGGAGGAACTCGGACGCACGATCGTCATCGTGCTGCACGACATCAACTTCGCCGGGCACTACTCCGACCATATCTGCGCCATGAAAGACGGAGCGGTGGTGGAGTTCGGGTCCCCGGCCGAGATCATGACCGACGAGGTGCTCACCCGGGTGTTCGACACCCCGGTGCGCGTCGTCGACGGTCCGTCGGGGCCGCTGGCCGTCTACTACTGAGCGGACGGATGCGGTGCCAGGGGCCTCAGAGCTCGATGCCGTGATCCTCGTCGTTGACGCCGGCGTTGTTGCCACGACGCGACTCGTAGCCGAGGAACCATCCCAGCCAGACGATGGCGGCCAGGAGCACGCCGAGCCAGACGTTCTGGAAGATCAGCCCGACCACGACTCCGACGATCAGCAGGCCGACGGTGATGGAGATGCGCAGGGCAGAGCGGGACATGGCCCCAGCATAGGCCGACGGAGTCAGCGACCGCGATGGTCCTCGGGGGCGAGACGGGGCCCGCGGCGCGGTTCCTGAACCCCGCTGGCGAAGATGAGACGGATGACACGCTGCCGCTGACCCGCCCAGGGCTCGAGGAGCTCGAGCATCCCGTCGTCGTCGGTGCGCTTCCCGGTGAGCGCGTGCCCTACCTCATGCGCCAGGTGATAGTCGCCGACGCTGACGGCATCGGGATCACCCAGCGCGCGGATGCGGGTCTCCGCCGAGGTCCAGACGCCGACTCCCGGCAGGCTGGTGAGCACGCGGTCGCGGTCGGCGCCGGTCGTGGCCGC
>NZ_JBLVOH010000120.1:0-4353 GCF_053543675.1 Microbacterium umsixpiens | reverse complement strand
GGCCGCGCTCACAGCACGGGCGATGCGGTCACCGCGCTCGGCTGCGCGCACGATGGTGCGGGACTGCGGGGGCTCGACGCCGGCGCGGTGCCAGGCCCACGAGGGGATGCGGTACCACTGCGCGGCCGTCGGAGGCACGAACATCGGTCGCGGCGTGGGGCCGGGTGCACGTTCACCGAAGCGGGAGACGAGCCAGCGCCAGGCGCCGAAGGCCTGCATGCCGGTGACCTTCTGTTCGATGATCGCGCAGGCGAGAGCATCGAACACCGCGTCGGTGCGGGCGAGCCGCAGCCCGGGGGTGCGCCGGGCGGACTCTGCGATGAGCGGATGCAGCGACGCGTCGAAGTCGCCGGGCTCGTCGTGTGCGCCGCAGAGTGCGGGAACGCCCTCGAGAGCGTGCTCGGCTCCGGAACCCCAGGCCGAGACCCTGACCTCGTCGCCGGACATGCGCAGGACGAGTGTCGCGGGGCCGAGCGGCGTGCGCACGGCACGCCAGATGACGCCGCCGTCGACGATCATCGTCGGATCGGTGCTGCCGCGGCGGAGCATGCCGACGGTGCGTCGGAGATCGAGCGGATGCGGCGGCCGGTAGACGGTCTCCCATCGAGCATCCGCGGGCGCGGCGTCGGCCGCTGCAGGGTGCTCGATCAGGGTCATGCGCCCACCCTACGCGCCGGTCCTGACACCGACCCGAGGTGACTCAGAAGCGGTCGGGCGAGGGGGTTCCGTGGCCGTAGCGGATGACGACGTCGGCGTGGCGGTCGAACCGGTAGCCGATGCCGCGCACGGTCCGGACGATGTCCTCGTAGCGGCCGAGCTTGGCGCGAAGGCGGCGGACGTGCACGTCGATCGTGCGCTCGCCGGGCGTCTCGTCGTCCTGTGCCTGCCAGAGCGCGGAGACCAGCTCGCTGCGCTCGATCGTGCGTCCCTCACGGAGCACCAGGTACTGCAGCAGCTCGAACTCCTTGTAGGTGAAGGCCGCGGACTCTCCGTCGATGAGCACGCGCTTGCGGGAGATGTCGACGGTCACGCCGGTCTCCTCTTCCACGGTGTCCTCTTCGGCGGCGGCCTTGGTGCGGGCGATGGCACCCGGCTCCTGCAGGGCGAGGCGGACGACGTCGAGGTCGCGGCCCCCGGAGCCGTGCGGTGCGAGGGCGACCGTGGCGTGGGTCTCGGCTCCCGGTGCGAGCTCGGCGAGCGTGCGGCGCAGTGCGTCGACGAGGAGGGGGAGGCTGACCCCGGCTTCGGCTGCCTTGATCTCGTCGAGTCCGACGTAGAGGGCGAAGCCGCGGGGCGAGCGGACGGCGGGCAGATCGGCTCCGGCGGCGGCCAGGGGAGCAGCGGCGTCCGGCTGCGTGCGGATCGCGGCGGTGGTGGCGGGACGCTCGAGAAGTGCGGTGTTCGACATGATGATGAGTCCTCAGGACGTGAGCCCGGATCGAGCGGGGCTCTGATGCGTTGCATGAATGACCGGCGGAGCCGGGAAGCGAGCAAAGGGTGGATGCTCGGTGACTCTGACCTCGCAGATGGCGAGGCGTCAGGTCAGGCGGGGTGGCTGTTCGTTCAGCGACACATTCGGCAACACATGCCAACGCGACCGGGCATCATCATCCCGGCAGTCCTGTTCGCCTCCTGGGCGGACAAAGGGCTTGCGTTGGTGGTCATGGGGGGATTATGTCCGATCATGACCGCTCATGTCAAAACGTCCGGGCGACCGTGAGCGGGCGTAACGTTGCTCGGATGACGATCTCGCACACTGTCGGCGGCTTCATCCTGACCGACGAGAAGGACGCGTCGCGCTATACGCTCATGCGCGACGGAAAGCTCGTGAGCGTTCTCGACTACCGCGACGACGGACACACGATCGCTCTGACGCGAGCCTTCACGGTCCCGACTTTCCGCGGCAACGGCTATGCCGGAAAGGTGGTCGAGGGGGCCGTCGCCGACATCGAGGAGCGCGGAGACCGCAAGGTCGACGCCGTCTGCTGGTACGTCGCGGACTGGTTCGCAGCGAACCCCGAGCACGCCCCGCTGCTGCGTTCGCGCTGACTCGCCTGCTGTATGACGCCGTGTTACGGCCGCCTGCTGCGAGGATGAGCCCATGAAACTCGCTGAGGCCCTCACCGCACGAGCCGATCTGCAGCGCCGCATCGAGCAGCTGCGTGCCCGCATCGTCGCGAACGCCCGCTTCCAGGAGGGGGAGGAGCCGGCTGAGGATGCCGCGGCCCTCATCGTCGAAGCCGACGCCGCCCTGACCCAGCTGCGTGACCTGATCCGTCGCATCAATGCGACCAACGCGCGACTCGAATTGGGCGCGGACGGCACGATGACGGATGCGCTCGCCGCCCGCGATGTGCTGCGCCTGCGCCATTCCGTGCTGACGGATGCGGCCGCCGCGGCATCCGGATCGAACGACCAGTACTTGCGTCAGATGCGGTCGGAGCTGCGGCAGGTCTCGGCGCTGCCGGTCGCGCAGTTGCGATCGAGGGCCGACGCCGTCGCGCAGGAGCTGCGGGAGCTCGATAACCGGATCCAGCAGGCGAACTGGTCGAACGACCTCGAGGAGGAGAGCGGAAGTCGGTAGTCACGACGAAGCGGGCACAACCCTCAGTCGGCGGGGCAAGCCGGCACCTGTCGGGCGGAGGGCAGCCCTGATATCGCATCGCGCAGCCCCGCACGCCGCACAGGTGAAGGTGCACAGCGCATCTCGCATCACCGCGTGCCGATCGTCGCGACGAGGGTGGGTCAGGGGACCTTCCGCTTCCTCCTCGAACATCATGCGATAGAATG
Organism: Microbacterium umsixpiens; assembly: GCF_053543675.1. Classification (NCBI taxonomy): domain Bacteria; kingdom Bacillati; phylum Actinomycetota; class Actinomycetes; order Micrococcales; family Microbacteriaceae; genus Microbacterium; species Microbacterium umsixpiens. The sequence continues at coordinate 1,563 of NZ_JBLVOH010000120.1, read as the reverse complement.
GAGTTCTGCTCAGCCCCGTTGGCTGAGGTGGTCAGGCGCCGAGAGGCGCGCTGATCCGAGGCTCGAAACCTCCGGCATCCTCATCAGACACCGGAGGTTTTTCCATGTCTTCATCTCTGCGCGCCCGTCCACATTCCCGGTGGTGGGCACTCATCGTCATCTCCCTCACTCAGCTCGTCGTGGTGCTCGACGGCACCATCGTGAGCATCGCGCTGCCGCGCGCACAGGCCGCTCTCGGTCTCACCGACGGGCAGCGGCAGTGGGTCGTCACGGCCTACGCCCTCGCGTTCGGTGCGCTCCTCCTCTTCGGCGGACGCCTCGCCGACTACATCGGCCGCAAGCGCATCTTCATGATCGGCATGATCGGATTCGGCGCGGCATCGCTGTACGGCGGATTCGCACAGCAGGGGTGGGAGCTCATCCTCGCGCGCGGACTCCAGGGCGTCTTCGCGGCGCTGCTCGCTCCGGCGGCGTTGGCGCTCTTGACGGTGTCGTTCCCCTCCGGCCGCGACCGCAACACCGCCTTCGCCGTGTTCGGTACCGTCGCCGGAACGGGGGCCGCGGTCGGCCTGCTGCTCGGCGGGCTGCTGACCGAGTTCGCCGACTGGCGCTGGTGCCTCTTCGTCAACCTCTTCTTCGTCGTGATCGGACTCATCGGCGGCGCTCTCTTCCTCACCGAGAGCAGGGCCGAAGGCGAGAACCGGTATGACGTCTGGGGCACCATCACGGTGACCCTCGGGCTCGGGGCACTCGTCTACGGGTTCAGCCTCGCCGAGCACGGCTGGGGCGATCCACTGACGATCACGTTCCTGGTGCTCGGTGTCGTCCTGCTCGCGGTCTTCCTCTGGATCGAGAGCCGGGTCGCGCAGCCGCTGCTGCCGTTGCGGATCGTGGCCGACCGCGTCCGGGGTGGGGCGTTCCTCATCCAGGGTGTCGCCGGCGCCATCATGATCGGCGCCACGATGTACCTCACGTTCCACCTGCAGTTCGTGCTCGGGATGGGGGCGTTCCCGGCAGGACTCGCCACGCTGCCCCTGCCGATCGCGACCATGATCATCGCCCCGATCGCGACCCGGCTGCTGCCGGTGATCGGACCGCGGCCGATGCTCATCGTCGGACCGCTGCTCGCCGCGGCGGGGATGGTCTACCTCTCGGGGATCACGCCGGACGGCGCGTACCTCCTGCAGGTCGCCCCTGCGCTGGTGGTGCTCGGCGTCGGCATGGCTTTCATCTTCATCCCGCTGCAGAACCTGGCGCTGTCGGGGGTGGCCCCGCACGATGCCGGGGTCGCGTCCGCCATGGCGAACTCGGCGATGCAGATCGGCGGATCGATCGGGCTGTCGGTGTTCACCGCCGTGTACGCGGCTTCCGTGGGCGGGCACGCTCAGGCCGACGTCACGCCGTCGCAGTTGACCGACGCATACGGCTGGACGTTCATCGCCGCCGCGATCTTCATGGTCGCCGCCTCCGTGATCGCGATGTTCCTGGTGCGCGGCACCAAGGAGGAGCTGATGCCCACGCAGGGCGAGCGGGCCCTCGCCGCGCACTGAGCCGTGGTCGCGG
>NZ_JBLVOH010000119.1:0-4356 GCF_053543675.1 Microbacterium umsixpiens | reverse complement strand
GCTGACCAAAGAGACAAATTCATTGCTGACTTTATCCGTTGCCAACCCCACAAGGAGGTTGGTCTTTGATCCAAAGGAATTCTCACCCCCACCGAAGTGGAGACGAGGATAATTTGGCATTTGACAAGTGCACGCTGTTGAGTTCTCAAGGATCGGATGCTCCCACGACCCAGCCATCACAGCCAGGCCCGCAGGGCAACTTCTCTATCTTACCGATCTCGTTTCCGTTGTCAAGTCCGATTTTCTTCGGCCTGACCGTGGGAACGGACCAGCACCTTCATCCTCTTCACTCAGTGAGTGTTTCAGATTCGGGAGGTGTTCGATGCTTGACGGGAGCCGGTCCGAGGACCTCCGCTCAACCGTTTGGGGCGAACAAGTAATAAGTTACGCGGATACCGGGGATCGGGCAAATCAGGGCTGACCGCCGGGCGTGTCGCCCGAGAACCCGCGTCACGGATCCGTCCTCGATGGACGGCGAGAGCACACCCTCGATCGCCGTACGGGCGCGACGTCACGGCGCGGGTGCATCCGACAGAGAGAGGGACCGGCGTTGCCGCGCACTCTCCCCCGTCGCGGTCCGACCGTCGACTCGAGCAAGCACACGAAGCGAAGAGGGCGGGGAAGGCAAAGAGCGCCGGAGGAAAGAAGAAAGCCCCCGGTTCTCACCGGGGGCTTTCGTGTTCTGTGGACCTAAGGGGATTCGAACCCCTGACCTCCTCGATGCGAACGAGGCGCGCTACCAACTGCGCCATAGGCCCGTGAACGAGATCTACGCTATCACGACGAAAGCGTTGCTCGCGTCTGCCACGATCACCCCGCGGCTCGGCGCGAGAGCAACTCCCGCACGTGCGCCTCGATCTCCGCATCGTCGACGAAGCCCATCTTCGCGTAGGGCGACGACGCGGCAGGAAGCTGCACCGGTGGTGCCGGCGCCATCTGCTCGGCGCGCTCACGCAGCGCGGCGACTCTGGCTGCCTTGCGGCGTTGCTCCTGCGCCTCGATCTGGGCCTGCGCAGCCTGCGCACGCGATCCCGACACGGACACCAGCGGCTCTGGGAGCGGACGCGGTGTCCACGTCGCCGGCCCCTGGTCGTGCAGCACGGGTGCGACACGTTCCTTGACGGGTGGCGCCACCTCATGCGTGGCGCGCGCCGCGCGGTTCGCGACCGCCGCCATCCTCTGGAGCGCGATGCCGGCGGGCAGGATCATCGACCCGCCGAGCCACAGCAGCACCGAGGACCCGACGGCCACGAGCTGCCAGATGCCGAATGCGACCACGGCGAGACCGAGCAGGAGAGAGATCGTCGCGACCATGCGCACCCGGCGGCGGGCGCGAGCGCGACGGATCACCGGGTCGGCCCTGGTCGCTGCGAGTTCCTCGCGAAGAGACTCGAGCTCGGCGGCCTCGCGTTCCGACTGCACCCGCTTGGCGAGCTTCTGCTGTGCCAGCGCCGTACGGGCGTTCAGCTCGACGTGCACCTCGGCCGGAGTCTCACTCGTCTCGGCGAGGATGCGGAGCGCCTGGTTCAGTCGAACGGCGTTGCGTTCCGCGGCGTTGTATTGGAAGCGGCCTCTCCACGAAGGGAGCAGGTAGAGCATCCAGAGGAGCACGGCGACGAGCACGATCACTCCCCCGCTCAGCACCGGCCCGTCCATATCGACAACGGTACGGGTTCAGCGGTGACAGAGCCGTACAGAAGGGCGCGTGTCGCGGCGAGTCCGTCAGGATCGCCCGGCGAGCACCGGCTCAGAGGGGGATTCGGTCGGACGGCGGTACCGTCGCGGCGTCAGGCGGCACCCGACCGCTGAGCCAGCGTGCGAGCACACCCTGAGGGACGTCTTCGCGGGTCAGCGCGAACGCGTAGTGATCACGCCAGTCGCCGTCGATATGGATGTAGCGGCGGCGCAGACCCTCGTAGCGGAATCCGAGCTTCTGAACGATTCGAAGGCTCGCAGCGTTCTCCGGTCGGATGCAGATCTCCATCCGGTGCAGCCCGTACTCCGTGAAGCAGGCATCGGTGGCCAGCGCCACTGCGGTGGGGGTGATGCCCCGGCCCGCGAAACGCTCGCTCACCCAGTACCCGATGGTCGCCGAGCAGAGGGAGCCGCGCGAGACGCCCCACACATTGAGCTGCCCGGCGACCTCGCCGTCGTACTCCATGACGAACGGATAGCCCGATCCGTCACGGTACTGCTGAAGCAGACGACGGATGCTGAGCCTCATGTCGAACGAGACGGAGCCGTACGGGACGGTCGCTTCCCAGGGCTGGAGCCACGATCGGTTCGCGAGCAGCTCATGCTGCAGCGGGCGGGCATCCTTCGCCCGCACGAGTCGCAGCTCGATCGGTCCGTGTCGCATTCCCGTCGCCAGTTCCATGCCGCACCGACCTCCGCAGGATCGCCTAGAGGCGTTCCGCGAACTCCTTGAGCCAGGGCCGCAGCTCGGGGCCGAGGTCCTCCCGATCCGAGGCGAGCTGAACGATGGCCTTGATGTAGTCGACGCGGTCGCCCGTATCGTAACGGCGTCCTCCGAAGATGACACCGACGACGCCGGGTCCGTCGGGATCGGTCGCGAGTTCCTGCAGCGCATCCGTGAGCTGGATCTCGCCGCCCTTGCCCGGCTCGGTGCGCTCGAGGATCTCGAAAACCGACGCGGGAAGAACGTATCGACCGATGATGGCGAGGTTGGACGGAGCGTCTTCCTGCGCAGGCTTCTCGACGAGACCGGTGACCCGAACGGCAGCTTGGCCCTCGATCGGCTCGACCGCCGCGGCGCCATACATATGGATGTTGGCCGGGTCGACCTCCATCAGCGCGATCACCGCGGCACCGGAGCGCTCGTGCTCGGCGATCATGTCGGTGAGGAGCGGATCGCGCTCGTCGATGAGATCGTCGCCGAGCAGCACCGCGAACGAACTGTCGCCGACGTGGGTACGTGCACGCAGGACCGCGTGTCCGAGACCCTTCGGCTCGCCCTGCCGGACGAAGTGGATGTCGGCGAGGTCGCTCGACTTCATCACTCGCTCGAGTCGCCCCGTGTCGCCCTTCTCCATGAGCCTCACCTCGAGCTCGGGCACCGAGTCGAAGTGGTTGGAGATCGCGTTCTTGTTGCGGCCGATGATGACGAGGATGTCGTCGATCCCGGCGTCCGCAGCCTCTTCGACGACGTACTGGATCGCCGGCTTGTCGACGACGGGCAGCATCTCTTTCGGCATCGCCTTCGTCGCGGGAAGGAATCGAGTCCCCAGTCCTGCCGCGGGAATGACGGCTTTGATCTTGTGGTCAGCCATCCTCCCAGCCTAGCGGTGAGCGTCGCCGTAGACTCGGAGCCATGTCGAATGACGTCGAACACGCCAAGCGCGCTCTCCGCGCCGAACTGCGCGAAAGACGCCAGCTCCTCTCCGATCCGCAACGCGAGGCCGCGGCCACGGCGATCGGCGAGCGCCTCGACGCCCTGGTCGACGAGCTCGGCGCACAGTCGATCTCGTGCTTCCTGTCGACCACCACCGAGCCGGGCACCCGTGACTTCGTGACGAGGGCGGTGCGCCGCGGCATCCGCGTCCTGTTGCCGGTCACCCGCGCCGACGGTCTCCTGGACTGGGCCGTGGCCACCGACGACGACGAGGTTTCCGAAGGACTCCACGGCCTGCCGGAGCCCACCGGTGAGGTCCTCGGTCCGATCGCCGTCAACGACGTGGACCTGATGATCGTCCCTGCCGCCGCCGTCGATCGCACCGGGATGCGGATGGGCTGGGGACGCGGCTACTTCGACAAGACGATCGGCTCCATGGAGCAGTGCCCGCCCGTCTACGCGGTCATCTATGATTCCGAGGTACTCGACGAACTTCCGCGAGAGGTGCACGATCAGCCCGTGAACGGGATCGTGACGCCGTCGCAGACTCTCACCCTGTCGCCTCGGCGACGCTGACCTGCAAGGACCCCCATGCCCACCTACGCCTATGCCTGCACATCGTGCGGACACAAGTTCGACGCCGTGCAGAGCTTCGCGGATGACGCCCTGACGGTGTGCCCCGAGTGCGGCGGCCAGCTGCGGAAGCAGTACGGTTCGATCGGCGTCACCTTCAACGGGTCCGGTTTCTATCGCACGGACTCGCGTGCCAAATCCGGCGGTTCCGGGGATGCTTCGGCATCATCGAAGACGGAATCGACGACGAGCGCCAAACCGGCGGCTGCGTCGACTCCGGCCTCTTCGTGAGGCCCTGATCTACCGGGGGTTCCCATGCTCAAAGGTTTCAAGGACTTCCTGCTGCGCGGGAACGTGATCGATCTGGCCGTGGCCGTCGTGATCGGCACGGCGTTCACCGCGATCGTGACCGCGGTGGTCAACAGCATCAT
>NZ_JBLVOH010000118.1:0-4357 GCF_053543675.1 Microbacterium umsixpiens | reverse complement strand
TGGCCTGGGTCGGGGTCGTGGGGGCCGCGCTCGTCACGCTGGACACCGCCATCACGCTTCCGAGGCTGCGGGTCCTCTCCGCCGTCGTCGCAGCGGTGGCCCTCGGAATCTGTGCCGTACCGGCGCTCAGCGCCCTCCACCTGGGTCGGTCGGTCCTCACGAACGGCCCCGAATCGACGCTGCCCGCCTACGTCGCCGCCCAAGCCGCAGGGGACCGTCCGCTCGCGACGCTCGTGATGACTCCGCAGAACGACGGAGGACTCGCGGTCGAGGTGGTCTGGGGGGCAAGCGAGACGCTCGGATCCCAGACCACGATGGTCTCGACCGCCGTCGAGCCGCAGGGGGACGACATCGCGACGCTCGCCGTCGATCTCCTCTCCGCCCGCGACTTCGATGCTCCGGGCGAGCTGGCTGCGAAGGGGATCAGCTACGTGCTGCTCTCGGAGCTGTCCGGGAGCGAAGGAGACAAGGCTCGCGCTCTGCGCACCGCGGCCGTCGCCTCGATCGATCAGCGCGCCGGCCTGGTTCATGCAGGCGAGAGCGATCGCGGAGTGCTCTGGCGTCTGGAGGCCGAGATCGCTGCGCCACCGACACTGACTTCCGCTCAGGAGGGAACCGCTCGCCTCGTGTTGACGATCCAGCTGCTGGCCGTCTTCGTGGCGCTGCTCCTGTCGATCCCGACCAGGGCTTCGCGTCGCGCGGCGCGAGCGCAATCCCGCATCGTCGGCCGCGCGCCGGATGAGCCGATGATCCTGCCTCGGCACGCGGAGGACCAGGTCTCGCTCGAGGAGCAGACTCCGGTCGGAGCGATCGAGGAGCCGCAGGACGAGGCCGCGCTGAACGACGAGGCGCTGGTTCCGATCGCCGAGCCCGATCCCATCGCCGAGGAGCCTTCGGAATCCGTCGACGCGGAATCCGACGGGGGCGACGACGAGAGAGCCGAGACGACAGGGAAGGGGGACCGATGAGTGGTTCGCGTGCATTCAAGGTCGCCGCGACGGGTGCTCGCCTCGCCACCGGAGTCGCCGTCATCGCCGCCTGCGTCGTCGGGATCGTCGCCGCGGTCCACGCACCGTGGCCGGTCATCCGGCATGATGCCGCTCGCGTCGACGTCACGCCGCTCCCCGGAGACAGCGTCCTGGTGTGCAACGGCGACCTGCGCGCGCTCGGACGGGACGCCATGGATCCGCTGGCGCTGAGCTCTGCGGGGTCGCCGACCCTCACGGCTGGCGGAACGTCGGGCGATCCGTCCTCGGCGGGTCTGACGGTGCAGGATCTTCCCGACGCGGGCGAGGTGCGCGTTCTCACGGGCGCTGTCGAAGGACGCTCAGCACCGTTGATCGCCGCCGCGGAGTCGATCACTCTCGCCACGGACGACCTCTCCGGATTCGCGGCCGCCGCCTGTGGAGTTCCCCGACTGAATTCCTGGCTCGTCGGCGGGAGCACCGCCACCGGCACCGAGGACATCGTCACCCTGACCAATGCCGCGGAGGTCCCCTCGACCGTGACGCTGTCGGTCTACGGCGAGACCAGAAGCGCACGCACGGTCATCGTGCCCGCGCGCACGCAGACCGCGCTGCCGCTCACGTCGATCGCCGCCGGCGACACCGCGCCCGTCGTCCGCGTCGATGCGACCGGGGCTCCGGTCCGTGCGGTGCTGCAGTCGTCGCTCACCCAGGTGCTCGACCCCGCCGGCATGGACCTGCAGGACGCGGTGCCCGGCGCGCAGCAGAAGCTGGTGCTCACCGGAGTGGAGGTGTTCGCCTCTGACGGGGACGACGACGAGATGGCGGTTCTGCGCCTGCTCTCGCCCGGCGCGGACGCACGTGTTCAGGTCCGGGTCGTCGCGGAGGGTGCCGGTTCTGCAGCGGACGAGTTCACGGTTCCGCTCGAACCCGATCTCCCCGCTCAGGTTTCGCTCAGCGGTCTCGAACCCGGCCGTTACACCGTCGAGGTCGATTCGGAGGCACCGGTCGTGGCCGCGCTGCGCCAGCAGGACGGCTTCGGCCGTGATGCCGACTTCGCGTGGGTCACCCCGGCACCGGAGGTCGACGGCGAGGTGGTGTTCGCGGTGCCGTCGGGTCCGCCGGGACGACTCCAGCTGGCGAACTCGTCGGATGAGGACGCCACGGTGACGATCGAGCCGCTCGACGGCGGAGCATCCCAGGAAGTCCTGATCGCCGCAGGCGCGACGGCCGGGATCGATGTCGAGCCCGGTGCGACCTATCGGATGCAGTCGACGGGCCCGGTGCACGCCGCGGTCGCGCTCACCGCTCCGGGCGCGCTCGCCGTGCTGCCGGTGCAGCCGAGTGCCGGTGTCGAGAAGGCGATCGCGGTCTACCCCTGATCAGTTCCCGGGGGTGAAGACCCCGCGAGCTCAGTGCTCGTGGCCGAGGTCCCACGGCTCACGGCCGACGTACTCCGCGGCGGCCCGGAACACGGCGCTCTCGATCGCCATCCGGCGGTGCGGAGCGTCGTCGTGCCCCGGGGGCAGGAGCCGCTCGATGGGCAGCCGGAACAGCACGATGCGCCGATTCTCCCGATCGAGGTACCAGCGCGGTACCGCATCGGCCGCGTCGAATGCGGGGATCGCCCCGATCTCGAACCTGACGTCCTGCAGCTCTGGCCACGTCCCGCGTAAGAACTCGACGGCAGTGCCCACGGTCAGGTCGAAGCGATCGAGACGGCCGTCGAGCGGCGCGAGCGGCGGGCGCACGACTTCGCTGCGACCGAGACGCCCGTGGCGGCCGTGCCGCGCGCCGCGCCGTGGTGCGGCGGGGGCGTGAGCGGTGCGGCGACGGGGCATGTCGAAAGTCTAGGCCGTGCCGACGTGTGCGGCGCGGCATCCCCGGCTCGGATGCGCACGACCGTACGCTGGCGGAGATGGACGGACGACTGTGCTCGAAGGTCGGCTGCGCGCGAGAAGCCGTGGCCACCCTCACCTACGACTATGGGGACAAGATGGCGGCGCTCGGTCCGCTCGGCGCCGCGAACGACCCGCAGGCGCATGATCTGTGCTCCCCGCACGCCGATCGGCTCTCGGTGCCCGCGGGCTGGCTCGTCGTGCGGCACGAGGCGCTTCGGGCCTGAGGAAGGCCCCCGACACGCGGTCACCTTTGCTATACCCGGAAATCATTTTTTGGGTACGCTGACTCCAGGCGTGCCAGGGCGGCGCTGCCGGAAAGGCACTCGTGATCGTCTGGCGTCGCTGGATCTTCCCCCTGCTTCTCGTCGTGGTCATCGGCGTGTGCGCCGCAGCACTCGTCAAGATCGCTTTCTTCCCTGACCGAGCCGAGAGCATGGTCAGCCCGGAAGCGACGATCACCGACCCGATCGTGGCGGTGGAGCGCGGATCCGTCGTGAATGCGCTGAGCCTGACCGGCAACGTCGCGCGCGATGAGATCTTCGCGGTTCGCAGCGAGATCGACGGCACGGTCACCGCCGTCCACGTGAGTGAGGGCGCCGCGGTGTCGGCCGGCCAGAAGCTGTTCACCATCCGTCAGGAAGATCCCCGCAAGGACATCGATGTGCTCGCGCCCGAGGCCGGCGACGTGTCCGAGATCGCGCTCGTGAAGGGGCAGCCGACCTCGGTGGGCACCGAGATCTTCAGTCTCACCCCCGCGCGTTACCACCTCCTCGCGACCGTCGACCCTGTGCAGCTGTACCGCCTCGTCAACGCGCCGACCGAGGGCACGGTCACCATCACGGGTGGTCCGGCACCGTTCGCCTGCACCGGCGTCCGTGTGCAGGTGACGGCAGAGGGCACCGCGAGCGTGCGCTGCGCCATCCCCGCCGGTCAGACCGTGTTCGCCGGACTCCCCGCGACGATGGACCTGGCCCTCGGCCAGGTCGAGGACGCGCTCGTGATCCCGGTCACCGCCGTCCAGGGCGGCGCGGGCTCCGGGAACGTGTGGGTCGATGCGGCCGACGGGGCAGAACCCGAGGAGCGCGCGGTGAAGCTCGGTGTGAACGACGGGACGATCGTCGAGGTCACCGAGGGTCTGGAGGAGGGCGAGAGCATCCGTCAGTTCGTGCCGGGCTTCGTCGCTCCGGTCGAGGAGTTCTGCTACGAGGTCTCGCCGGGCGTGGAGCAGTGCGACAGCGGGATGAGCTGGTGAGTCTGGTCGCTCTGGAGGACGTCACCAAGAGCGTCCTCCTGGCAGACGATTCGCGGCTCGAGATCCTCCGCGGCATCACGCTCGAGGTCGGTGCCGGTGACCATGTGTCGATCGTCGGCCGCTCCGGCTCCGGCAAGTCGACGCTGCTCAACATCCTCGGGATGCTGGACTCGCCGACGTCGGGCTCGGTGTCGTTCGAGGGACGGGAGGTTCGTCGCATGCGGTCGGGGCGTCTGGAC
>NZ_JBLVOH010000117.1:17163-19536 GCF_053543675.1 Microbacterium umsixpiens | reverse complement strand
CGGGTCGGCCACGGCCAGGTCGCTGTCGACGCCGAGCATCAGCGTGTCCTTGCCGCTGTCGGTGATCGCCGCAGCAGCGCTCTGGTAGACGGGACCGCCGACCGGGAGGATCACGTCGACGCCCTGGTCGAGCACGCCCTGTGCGGTCTGCTTGGCGGTGTCGTTCGCGTCGAAGCCGCCCGTGAACGAGCCCTTCTGCGTCGCGGCGTCCCACCCGAAGACCTCGACCGCAGCCGACTTGTCCTCGTTGTACTTGTCGACTCCGAGCTGGTAGCCGTCCATGAACACGGCGACCGACGGGATCTGCATGCCGCCGAAGGTGCCGACCTTGTTCACGCCGCTCTGCGCGGACCAGGCTGCCGCGGCGTAGCCGCCGAGGTAGGCCGCCTGCGCGGTGTCGAAGACGAGGGGCTTGATGTTCGGGGCATCGGTGGTGCCGTCGAAGTCGTTGTCGGCGTAGTCGTCGATGATCGCGTAGTCGATCTCGGGGTTCGCGAGCGCGGACTCGACCGTGGCTGCGGAGAGCTTGAAGCCGACCGCGACGATGAGCGAGCAGCCTTCGGAGACCGCGGTCTCGAGGTTCGGCGCGTAGTCGTTGTCGTTCGCCGACTCGAACTCGAGGGGCTTGATGCCGAGCTCGTCAGCCGCGCTGTCCATGCCCTCCTTGGCCGACTGGTTGAACGACTTGTCGTTCCAGCCGCCCGCGTCGGAGATGAGGCAGGGAAGGAAGTCGGAGTCGACCGGCTTCTCGGAGCCCGCGGGCTTGTCGGTCGGTGCCTGACCGCAGCCGGCGAGCGCGAAGATGACGCCCGCGGCGACCGTCGCGCCGAGCAGCTTCTTGGTGGTGGAGATGGTCAACTGATGCCTCCCTCAACGAAACCGCGGCCATCGCGGATCGATCAAAGTTACCTACTGTTTCGCCTTTTGCGCACGTACGCGGCGGATGCGCTGGCCAAAGGTTACAAAGCTGAAATCAAGCCACCCGATGAGCGTGAACGCCTGCTCATCGGCGCAGGGTTCAGAGCACGTCTCCGCGGCCGGTGAGCTTGAGGGACTCGACGACGCCCTTCACGCGCTGCGCGTGCTCGACCGTGGTGACCAGGAGCGCGTCGGGGGTGTCCACGACGACGATGTCCTGGACGCCCACCAGACTGATCACCCGAGACGTCTGACTGACGAGGATCCCGCTCGCGCCGTCGGTCAGCACCCGGGCATTCGGCCCGAGGACGGCGAGGTCGTTCTTACGTCCGTTGTTGATGAGCTTGGTCAGCGAGGCGAAGTCACCCACGTCATCCCAGTCGAAATGGCCGGGGACCACCGCGAGCCGTCCGCGGCGGGCGGCGGGCTCCGCGACCGCGTAGTCGATGGCGATCTTCTTCAGGCGCGGCCAGATGCGGTCGACCGCAGGTCCGCGCAGCTCCCGGTCGTCCCAGGCCTCGGCGAGTTCGAGGAGCCCGGCGTGCAGCTCGGGCTCGTTCGCGGCGAGCTCGTCCAACAGCACGCTCGCCTTCGCGATGAACATGCCGGCGTTCCACAGGTAGTCGCGATCGGCGAGGTACTCCTTCGCCGTCTCCAGGTCGGGCTTCTCGACGAAGCTCTCCACGAGCGCGGCCTCGCGCGCGCCGTCGACCACGAGCTCCGGGCCCTTCTTGATGTAGCCGAAGCCGATCGCCGGCTCGGTGGGTGAGATGCCGATCGTGCAGATGTACCCCTCGCGGGCGACCTCGACGGCGTCGCGCACCGCGAACTCGAACACGCGCGTGCTGCGGATCACATGGTCCGCGCTGAATGAGCCGATGATCACGTCGGGCTCGCGTCGGTGCAGGATGGCTGCGGCGAGGCCGATCGCGGCGGCCGACTCCCGCGGCTCCGACTCGAGGAAGACGTTGAGGTCGGCGATGCCCGGCAGCTCGGCCTCGACCGCGGCGCGGTGGGCGCGTCCGGTGACCACGGCGATCCGGTCGGATCCGCTGAGCGGTTCCAGGCGATCCCAGGTGTCGCGGAGCAGCGAGTGACCAGAACCTGTCAGGTCGTGCAGGAACTTGGGCGCGTCCGCACGGGAGAGCGGCCAGAGCCGGCTGCCGATGCCGCCGGCGGGAATCACTGCGTAGAAATCCTTGATGGGTGCGCTCACCCTGCCAGGGTAGCCCGAGGAGACCTCTCGACATCGAGATACTTAGGCTCCCCTTCGTCGCTCCCAGTCTTCTGACAGGAATAGGATGGACAGCGATCGGGCGTGCCTGACTTCGACAGGCTCACACTTGAACGAGAGCAGCGCATGCGACCGACGCACATCGATCAGGGAGGACGACCGTGTCCACGAGCGCTCGCTTGACACCGTCGATTTCGGAAACCACGTCCAAGACCCCCCGC
>NZ_JBLVOH010000117.1:4433-17143 GCF_053543675.1 Microbacterium umsixpiens | reverse complement strand
CGGGGCCGCGAAGGCATGTGGTCGTGGGTGCTTCACCGCATCACCGGAGTCGCCATCTTCTTCTTCCTGTTGGTGCACGTGCTCGACACGGCACTGATCAGGGTCTCGCCGGAGGCGTACAACGCCGTGATCGGCACGTACAAGAACCCCATCATGGCGTTCGGCGAGGTCGTGCTCGTGGCCGGCATCGTGTTCCACGCGATGAACGGACTGCGAATCATCGCCGTCGACTTCTGGTCGAAGGGCGCCAAGTACCAGCGTCAGCTCTTCTGGGGCGTGCTGCTGGTCTGGGGCATCATCATGGCCGGCTTCGTGCCCCGCCACCTGATGCTCGCGTTCGCCGGATTCGGAGGGGGACACTGATGACCGCGCAGACCATCGCAGCCCCGGCTCGCCGCCGGCGCGGAGTCAACCTCGAGAAGTGGGGCTGGGTCTTCATGCGCGCCTCGGGCGTCGTGCTCGTCGTGCTGATCTTCGGCCACCTCTTCGTCAACCTCATGGTCGGCGAGGGCATCCACGCCCTCGACTTCGCATTCATCGCCGGCAAGTTCGCCACGCCGTTCTGGCAGTGGTGGGACGTGCTGATGCTGTGGCTCGCACTGATCCACGGCGCCAACGGCATGCGCACGATCGTGAACGACTACGTCACGAACACCACCGCCCGGAAGGCCCTCACCTGGGCCCTCGGGCTCGCCGCCGGCCTGCTCATCATCCTGGGCACGCTCGTCGTCTTCACGTTCGACCCGTGCCTGGGTGCGACCGAGGACAGCGTCCTGTGGAGCGAATGCGCCGCACTGGTCGGGAACTGAGAAGAAGGCTAAGAAGAAGTGACTACCGAGACGCAGGATTCCGTCGTCCGTGACGGCGTGCACTACCACCAGTTCGACATCGTGATCGTTGGTGCCGGTGGCGCCGGGATGCGGGCGGCCATCGAGGCCGGCCCCGGGGCGAAGACCGCCGTGATCTCCAAGCTGTACCCCACGCGCTCGCACACCGGTGCGGCGCAGGGCGGCATGGCGGCAGCCCTCGCGAACGTCGAGGAGGACTCCTGGGAGTGGCACACCTTCGACACCGTCAAGGGCGGCGACTACCTCGTCGACCAGGACGCGGCGGAGATCCTCGCGAAGGAGGCCATCGAGGCGGTCATCGACCTCGAGAACATGGGCCTCCCCTTCAACCGCACGCCCGAGGGCAAGATCGACCAGCGCCGTTTCGGCGGGCACACCGCAGAGCACGGCAAGACCCCGGTCCGCCGCGCCTGCTACGCCGCAGACCGCACCGGCCACATGATCCTGCAGACGCTCTTCCAGAACTGCGTCAAGCTCGGCATCAACTTCTTCAACGAGTTCTACGTGCTCGACCTGCTGACGGTGAAGGACGCCGACGGCAAGACCCAGGTCTCGGGCGTCGTCGCGTACGACCTCTCGACCGGCGAGCTGCACGTGTTCCAGGCCAAGGCCGTGATCTTCGCGACCGGCGGCTTCGGCAAGATCTTCAAGACGACCTCCAACGCGCACACCCTCACGGGCGACGGCGTCGGCATCGTCTGGCGCAAGGGCCTCCCCCTCGAGGACCTGGAGTTCTTCCAGTTCCACCCGACCGGGCTCGCCGGCCTCGGCATCCTCCTCACCGAGGGCGCACGAGGAGAGGGCGCGATCCTGCGCAACGCCTCGGGCGAGCGATTCATGGAGCGCTACGCCCCGACGATCAAGGACCTCGCTCCGCGTGACATCGTCGCCCGCTGCATGGTGCAGGAGGTCGCGGAAGGCCGCGGCGCCGGCCCGCACAAGGACTACGTGCTGCTGGATTGCACGCACCTGGGAGCCGAGGTCCTCGAGACCAAGCTGCCCGACATCACGGAGTTCGCCCGCACGTACCTGGGCGTGGACCCGGTCGTCGAGCCGGTGCCGGTGATGCCGACGGCGCACTACGCCATGGGCGGCATCCCGACCAACAACAACGGCGAGGTCCTGGCCGACAACGACACGATCGTCCCCGGCCTGTACGCCGCCGGCGAGTGTGCCTGCGTCTCGGTGCACGGTGCCAACCGTCTCGGCACCAACTCCCTGCTCGACATCAACGTGTTCGGCAAGCGCAGCGGCCGCAACGCCGTGGAGTACGTCAAGACGGCCGAGTTCGTGCCCCTCCCCGAGAACCCCGCCGGCTTCGTCTCCGGCATGCTCGAGGACCTGCGCAACAACCAGGGCACCGAACGCATCGCCGTGCTGCGCAAGACGCTGCAGGACGAGATGGACAAGGGCGCGCAGGTGTTCCGCACGCACGACTCGCTGCAGCACGTGCTGGGCGTGATCGCCGAGCTGCGTGAGCGCTACAAGAACGTGCACGTCGACGACAAGGGCAAGCGGTTCAACACCGACCTCCTCGAGGCCGTCGAGCTGGGCTTCCTTCTCGACATCGCCGAGGTCGTGGTCTACGCCGCGCAGAACCGCGAGGAGAGCCGCGGCGGCCACATGCGCGACGACTTCCCGACGCGCGACGACGAGAAGTACATGAAGCACACCATGGCCTACCTCACCGGTGACCCGCACTCGTCGACCCCGAGCGACCACATCAAGCTCGACTGGAAGCCCGTCGTCTTCACCAAGAACGATCAGGGCGAATTGAACTACCCGCCGATGGAGAGGAAGTACTGAGCATGTCGAACGCCATCGCCGAAGCACCCGCGGACACGACCGCAGAGACCGGCATCCAGTCCTTCATCGTCACGTTCAACATCCGCCGGTTCGACCCCGAGGTCGATGCCGAGCCGCACTGGGTCGACTACGACGTGGAGCTGTACTCCACCGATCGTGTCCTCGACGCGCTGCACAAGATCAAGTGGGAGGTCGACGGCTCGCTGACCTTCCGCCGCTCCTGCGCGCACGGCATCTGCGGCTCCGATGCCATGCGTATCAACGGCCGGAACCGCCTGGCCTGCAAGACGCTGATCAAGGACCTCGACATCTCGAAGCCGATCTACGTCGAGGCCATCAAGGGCCTGCCGCTGGAGAAGGACCTCGTCGTCGACATGGAGCCGTTCTTCGCCTCGTACCGCGAGGTGCAGCCGTTCCTCGTCGCCAGCTCCGTCCCGGAGAAGGGCAAGGAGCGCGTCCAGACGATCGCCGACCGCGAGATCTTCGACGACACCACCAAGTGCATCCTGTGCGCCGCGTGCACCTCGTCCTGCCCCGTGTTCTGGACCGACGGCCAGTACTTCGGCCCTGCCGCGATCGTGAACGCGCACCGCTTCATCTTCGACTCCCGCGACGACAACGCGGCCGTGCGTCTGGACATCCTCAACGACAAGGAAGGCGTATGGCGCTGCCGCACGACCTTCAACTGCTCCGAGGCCTGCCCGCGCGGCATCGAGGTCACCAAGGCCATCGCCGAGGTCAAGCAGGCAGTTCTTCGCGGCCGTCCCTGACGCGCCCCGCAGGCCATCATCCGAGAACAGGCGGTTCCCTTCCGGGGCCGCCTGTTCTCGTGTCTCCGCCTGTTCACGCGTCTCCGGCTGTTCTCACGTCCCCGGCTGCTCTCGCATCGCGCGGCCCTTGGATAGGGTGGGGACGTGTCTGAACCCGATGGCTCCGCGGCCGAGCCCGGTCGCCTCGATGCGGCCGTCGAGCGCGCGACCGCACTCACGCAGCGCACTCTCGGCCTGTTTCCCGTCCGCGTCTGGCGACACTTCCTGCAGCGCAACGGGTTCCTGCTCGCTGCGGGCGTGAGCTATCAGGCGCTCTTCGCGATCTTCGCGGCGATCTACCTCGCCTTCGCCATCGCCGGGCTCTGGCTCGGCGGCAGCGAGGAAGCCGTCAACGGTCTGATCGACATGATCAACAGGTACATCCCCAACCTGATCCTCCCCGAGGGTGGCGTCTTCACGCCGGAACAGGTGCGGGACGTCGCCGCGAGCACCGCCAACGTCCTGGGTATCACCGGCCTGATCGCCCTCGGAACCGTCATCTGGACGGCCATCGGCTGGGTGACGTTCTCGCGGCGAGCGACCAGGGACATCTTCGGCCTTCCTCCGGACCGGCGCAGCTACGTCATCCTGAAGGCCCGGGACCTGCTCGCCGCACTGATCTTCGGCGTCTCGTTGATCGTCGGCTCCCTCCTCAGCTCCGCCAGCGCCGCCGTGTTGAGCTGGCTCCTCAGTCTGCTGGGCTGGGATTCCGGCTCGGACGGGCTGAACCTCGGCATCCGCATCGCGACCGTCATCGTGTCGTTCGCCATCATGTCGACGGCGCTGGCCGCCATGGTCCGCTTCCTCACGGGGACGTCCCTGCAGTGGCGGACCATCTGGCCCGGTGCCTTTCTCGGCGGCGGCGCGATGACCGTTCTCCAGTACGGAGCCGGTTTCCTTTTGAGCTATACCCCGTCGAATCCGCTGCTCGCGACCTTCGCCATCTTCATCGGCCTCCTGCTGTGGTTCCGCGTCAACGGCGTCGTGATGCTGGTGGCCTCGTCGTGGATCGCGGTCGCCGCGCAGGACCGGGATCAGCCCCTGCTGGAGCAGACCGAGGCGGAGCGCCGCCTGATCGAGTACGAGACCCTGGTCACCGCGGCGCGGATCCGTATGCGGGAGGCTCGCGAGGCCCGCGACGCCGCCCCGTGGTTCCAGGCATGGACGGCGGGACGAGCGCTGCGCGCCGCGGAGAACGAGCTCGCGGCTCTCGAGGCGTCCCCTCCCCCGCCCGTGGATTCCCCCACACCCTTCGCGCAGCGACTCATCGCCGACCTGCACCGGCCGGATCGGGATGTCGGCGGCGCTCGTTAGGCTTGTGAGCATGCCTCATCTGCGTATCGCCACGGTCAATGTCAACGGAATCCGAGCCGCGGCTCGCAACGGGATGAGCAGCTGGCTCGACGAGGCCGGAATCGACATCCTCACGCTCCAGGAGGTGCGCGGGCAGGACGAGCACCTCGAAGCCGCGCTGCCCGGCTGGTCGTTCGTGCACGACGAGGCCACCGCCAAGGGTCGCGCGGGCGTCGCCATCGCGAGCCGTACGCCGGCCATCGCGTCGCGCACCGAGTTCGGTGCTGCGGACTTCGACTCGAAGGGCCGCTGGATCGAGGCTGACTACCTGCTCGGAGAACGCCCGCTCACCGTCGTGAGCGCGTACGTGCACTCCGGCGAGGCCGACACCCCGAAGCAAGACGAGAAGTGGAAGTTCCTCGACGCGTTCGGCACGCGGCTCGGCGAACTCGGCGCCGACGGTGCGCTCGCGCTCGTCACCGGAGACCTCAACGTCGGGCACCGTGAGCTCGACATCAAGAACTGGCGTGGCAACCGCAAGAAGGCCGGATTCCTGCCCCGTGAGCGTGCCTACTTCGACCGCTTCCTCGGCGAGTCGGGCGCAGAGATCACCGCCGTCGACGGCACGATCGGCACGGGCCTCGGGTGGGTCGACGTCGGCCGCCGCTTCCACGGCGAGATCGACGGGCCGTACACATGGTGGTCGATGCGCGGTCAGGCATTCGACAACGACTCGGGGTGGCGCATCGACTACCACCTCGCCACGCCGGCACTCGCCGAGCGCGTCGCGACCTATCACGTCGCCCGCGCGGCGGCCTACGACCAGCGCTGGAGCGATCACGCTCCGGTCGTCGTCGACTACTCGTACTGACCCGATCCGGGGGCGGCCTCGGCGTCGCGGTCGGTGCGCTCCGCATGACGGTACCAACCGCGGTACTCGAGGACTGTTCCGAGCACGGGGTTCGTGGCGCGCATCGCGATGGTGCGACGCTGCTCGGCGTCGTCCCAGCCGTCGACGAGGTCGACATCGAGGCGCAGGATGCCGCGAAGTGTGATCCGGTGTCTGCCGCCCCGCAGGGCCACCGCGCGGGAGCGCATCCGCAGGGACCCCTCCGACGTGACGGAGCATTCTTCGAGCATCTCCACGCGTCCGCGCACGCCCAGTACGTTGTGGAGGATCCCGGGGCGCTCGGTCACCGTGAGGCGATCGGAGATGTGCTGGATCGCCCCGGGAAACCGGAACTCCCGCCGGGCGGCGAGGGTCGCCCGGCCCGATCTCGATCGGCCGGCCACCGTGTCGATCCGGAACGGGACATCGCGGGCGAAACGTGTGACGAGCAGTCCGGGGCCCACCATCGGGTACCCCAGAGCGGTCAGCCGCCCGAACCGGCTGCCGGCGACCGAGAACACGCCGGCCGCGCTGTCGCTCTCGGCCTCCACCCGCATCTGCGCGAGGATCTCCGGGTGCAGCCGCTCCGCGTCGTCGCCGAGCGCGGCGAGGAAGACGGCGCCCCTGGCCGTCATTCGCGAAGCTCCTCACGATAGGGCTTGACGGTCGCAGGCGCCGGCCCGTCGACGAACTCGCACGTGAACGCGCCGCGGTAGCCGAACAGGAATCCGAGGATGTCGTTGTGGATCTCGAGATCGATCAGGAACCGCTTCTGCTCATCGTCGTATCTCTCCCGCAGCCGCGCCCGCCCGCTGAACAGCATCGGGAATCGGAAGGCGAGAGGCCCCTCGTAGAACCGCTGCTCGCCGGAGGTCAGCTGCAGAGCACCGTCGTCGGTGACGGCCAGGTCGAGGTCGACCGCCAGGTGCTGATGCGTGCCCAGATAGTCGACCACTCCACGGCGGGCGTCGCTGTAGATCATGGTGGCGTCGAAGCGTCGGCGACGACCGGGGCGCACTTTCATCGTCCGGACGAACGTCACGGTCTCACGGCCGAAATCATCGAGGTACGCATGGTTGTCTATCCGGAACGGGACATCGCGTCCGCGCTCCGGGAAGAGGATGTTCCGGAACGTCCCGATCAGCAGGAAGGGCAGCGTCCACCAGGGGCCACGACGCACCTCCGTCATCGTGCCGCGTCCGATGCAGCCGTACCCGGCCTCGACGCCGACCCCGAAGCGACGCTGGAGCTGCGGGTGGAGCCGGGCGAAATCGTCTCCGAGCGCGCGCTCGAAGATACCGGTCGACATCGTCATGCGATCTCCTCGAGCGATCTCGGTGCGTCGTCCATGATCGTGCGCCCGGTGCGGCGGGCAGGTCGCGATCGACAGTTCCGCGCACGGGGCCGATATCCGCGGCGCAGCGACCGCCATCCGCTGGCTTGCTCCGGGGAGGTCCCCTCTTCCGCCCACATCCGCAGGCGGTCGAAACTCCGCGCGGTCAGCCACCACACGAACGGGCGGATGAGGAGCGGGTCGCACAGGCGCCCGAGCCATCCCCATCCCGGGACGTAGTCGTAGCCGGTCAGGAATCGCACGCCCTCCGGCGTCGGGATGTATCGCCAGTATCCGCGGCCGGCACCCAGCGGCGACAGGGCGTCCGCCGTGTCGAACAGCAGCGCCGAGGTCCGCTCGCCCGCAGGTCCCTCGCGGGTGGCGAGGGAGACTCCCGTGCCGCGGATCGTGTGCACCCCGAGGTCGAGCTCGTATCGGAACTCCCGTGCGCCGTCCGATCGCGTGCGCTGCGGAACGATGTCGCTGAATCGCGCATCCCAGCGCACGTGAGAGGCGGGATCCTGCGTCAGCCGCCAGACCTCCTCCAGCGGTGCGCGGATGAGGACCTCGACGTAGAGGGCTTCGTCCCCTCGTCTGCGGCGGAGAGGGGAATCGGGCGTCATGCGCCCATCGTATGGGCCCCGCACACACCCCATAGGATTGAGGGTGTGACGAAACCGCGCCTTTACTCCGGAATGCAGCCCTCCGCCGACTCCCTCCAGATCGGCAACTACATCGGCGCGCTCCTCCAGTGGCGAGACCTGCAGAGCTCCTACGATGCCTACTTCTCGGTCGTCGACCTGCACGCGCTCACCGTCGCACAGGACCCGGCAGAACTCCGTGAGAAGACACGTCGCACCGCCGCGCAGTACATCGCCGCGGGCATCGAGCCGTCGCTGTCGACCCTGTACGTGCAGTCCCATGTGCGCGCGCACGCCGAGCTCGCCTGGATCCTCAGCACGATCACCGGTTTCGGCGAAGCCGGCCGCATGACGCAGTTCAAGGACAAGTCGACGCGGTACGGAGCCGATGCCACCAGCGTCGGCCTGTTCACGTATCCGGTCCTCATGGCCGCCGACATCCTGCTCTACCAGACCGATGTGGTGCCGGTGGGCGACGACCAGAAGCAGCACGTCGAGCTCACCCGTGATCTCGCCGAACGCTTCAACTCCCGCTTCGGCGAGACCTTCACGGTGCCGATGCCGGTCATCCAGAAGGAGACCGCGCGCATCTACGACCTGCAGAACCCGACCGCCAAGATGTCGAAGTCGGCGGAGAGCGACGCGGGAGTCCTGTGGATGCTCGACGACCCGGCGAAGTCGGCGAAGAAGATCATGCGAGCGGTGACCGACAACGAGGGCTCCGTGCGCTTCGACCGGGAGAACAAGCCCGGTGTCTCGAACCTCCTCACGATCTACGCGGCCCTCAGCGGCCGCCAGGTCGCCGCGATCGAGGACGAGTACGCGGGTCGCGGCTACGGCGACTTCAAGAAGGGCCTCGCCGAGGTGGTCGTGAACGAGTTCGAGCCCGTGCGCGCGCGTGCACTCGAACTGCTCGACGATCCTGCAGAGCTCGACCGCATCCTGGCCGAGAACGCCGGCCGCGCGGACGCCGTCGCCGATGCGACCCTCTCGAACGTGTACGACCGCGTGGGGCTCCTCCGGCGCGTCTGAGCCGCGCCCTAGGATGGGGGACGTGACTGATCCACAGCTGCCTCCCCCTTCCGGCGCCGAGCCCTTCGCGCCGCCGGCACCGCCCGCCGCACCGCCGTACGCAACGATTCCGAACGCTCCGGCTGCCGCGTATCCGGCAGCCCCTCCGGGCGCGTACCAGGTTCCCGTCGGCGGCTACGCCTCCCCGGCAGGCGCCTACACGGCCCCAGACACCACGGTCCGCCCGTCCGGCCTGTTCGGGACGATCGCGCTGATCCTCGCGCTCCTCGCCGCGGTCGTCACCCCCATCATCGCCGGCATCGCGGCCTTCGAGATCGGGCGCGTCCTCCCGCAGGGCGTGACGACGTCGACCACCGAAGACCTCAGCGTGCTCTCCCCTGCACGGGACCAGGTCCTCTGGGCCGAGCTCTCCTTCTGGATCGGCACGGTCCTCGGGATCGCCGCGATCGTGCTCGGCATCATCGCCATCGCCAAGCGCAGGGGCCGTGGCGCCGGTATCGCAGCCGTCGTCGTCGCCGTGCTCGGCGCGGTCATCTTCTTCACCGTGCTGGTCGCCGCGCTCGCGGCCGGAAGCGCCGCAGGCTTCGCGACCTACACGTCCTGACGACGCTCTCGGAGCAGCGGGAGCGCCACCGCGGCGTCAGCGCGGTGCGTGGTGCTTCTGCTGCGCCGCGAGAAGTCCTTCACCGACGAGGAGCTCTACCGCATCGGCGGCATCATCGACGAGGATCGGCAGGTTCGGCCGTTCCTCTTTGCCGAAGGGTGAGAGCACCCAGTCAGCGGGATCCTGGCGGCCGACAGGTCGACCGATCCCCACGCGCACACGGGGGAACTCCGCTGTTCCGAGCGCCCGAGCGACGTCCCGCACCCCGTTGTGGCCGCCGTGCCCCCCGCCGATCTTGAGCTTGACCGTGTCGAAGGGGATGTCGAGTTCGTCGTGCACGACGACGACCTGCTCTGCGGGCACCGAGTAGAAGCGCGCCAATGCCGCGACCGGGGTGCCCGAGACGTTCATGAAGGTGTTCGGCTTGGCCAGGACGAGCTTGTCCGAGCCAGGACGCAGCCACGTCTCGACGACGCGCGCTCCCCCCTTGTGCTCCCGGAACGCCTCGCTGCGTCGCGAGGCCAGCTCATCGACCACCATCTGACCGATGTTGTGCCGGGTGGTCTCATATCGCGGGCCCGGGTTGCCGAGTCCCACCACGAGCCAGGTCGATGCCATGTCGTCGTCCTCTCCCCGCCCGGTGCGAGCCCCGGTCAGGATACGACAGAGGGGACGCGATCGGATCGCGTCCCCTCTGTGATGAATCAGTCGGAGATCACTCCGCGGCAGCCTCTTCGGCAGCCTCGGCGGCCTCGGTGCTCTCGCCCTCGGCGTCATCCTCGGTGGGTGCGGCCGGGACGGAGATCGCGACGACGAGGACCTCGGGGTCGGAGAGCAGCGTGGAGCCCTTGGGGAGCTTCACGTCGGCGCCGGTGATGTGCGCGCCCTCTTCCAGGCCCTCGACCGAGACCTCGATGTTCTGCGGGATGTGCGTGGCCTCGGCCTCGATCGAGAGCGTGGTCGCGTCGAGGTTCACGATGGTGCCGGAAGCCGACTCACCGGTGACGATGATCGGCACGTCGATCGCGACCTTCTCGCCCTTCTTCACGACGAGCAGGTCGATGTGCTCGATGATCTGGTGTACCGGGTCGCGCTGGACATCCTTGACGAGGGCGAGCTGGCCCTTGCCCTCGATGTCGAGCTCGAGCAGCGCGTTCGCGCGGCGGATGATGAGCGAGACCTGGTGGCCCGGCAGCGCGACGTGCACCGGTTCGGTGCCGTGGCCGTAGATGACGGCGGGGATCTTGCCGGCGGCGCGGAGGCGGCGGGCGAAGCCCTTGCCGAAGCTCTCGCGGAGCTCGGCCTGGACCTTGGTGTCTTCAGACATGGGGTTCTCCTTCGGGGCACGCAGCGAAAGCGCCGCGCGGTGGTCTTGGAATTGTCGAACTCGCTGACGCAGGAGGAAAGCCACCGGGCTTGCTTCGCCGCGTCGATAACGGATGAACGCGCACGCGCAGAAGCATCCCTCGCCGAGGTACAGCCTCAATGGTACCGGATGACCCGATAGGCTGAGGACACCCGGTCCTTTTCTGCAGAACACGGAGAACCCCCATGCTCGACGGCGCCTTCCTCTCGCACGCAATCCTCTGGCTGATCGGCGCCATGACCGTGTGCGCGGCCGTCACGTCGTTCATCGCACTGTTCGCCATGGGCCGCTCGAGCTACCGCAAGGACTGATCGCGGCTCAGACCGCGGCGGTTTCAGAGAGCCGACGCCTGCACCGCTTCGCGGATGAGGCGAAGCTCCTCATCCAGAGCGAGTGACGCGGACACGCGGACTCCGGCTTCGCCGTCCTGCAGCGACTCCAGGGTCTCCAGCTGGGAATCCAGCAGCGATGCGGGCATGAAGTGCTCTGCGCGCTGCGTCAGCCGCGCCTCCAGAGTGGCGCGATCCACCACCAGCTCCACGAAGAACGTGTCCGGCGACTCTTCGCGGATCGCATCCCGATAGCGACGACGCAGCGCGGAGCAGGCGATGACGATCCGGTCCTCGCCGTGGAGCGTCGCTCCGACCGTGCGAAGCCACGGCATCCGATCGGCGTCATCGAGCGGGATGCCGGCGGCCATCTTCTCGACGTTCGTCAGCGGATGCAGGTCATCGCCGTCGATGAAGCGCGCCCCCATGCTCTCCGCGAGCGCACTGCCGACAGTGGACTTGCCGCAGCCGCTGGGACCCATCACGACGATGCGCACACTCATATCTCCAGGCCGAAGTCGATGAGCACCTTGCAGGAGCTCGCGGGATCGGCCGCCAGCGCGAAGGCATCGTGAGCATCCTCCACCGGCAGCACCTCGCTGATGATACCGCGCACGTCGAGGCTGCCGTCGGCGAGGGCGGCGATGACGTCGTCGAACTCGTCACCGAAGCGGAACGAGCCACGGAGCGTCAGTTCACGGGTGATCGCCGTAGCCAGGGGTGCCGGAACATCTCCCCCGCGTTGCAGGCCGAGCAGCACGACGGTTCCGCCACGGATCGCCGCCGAGACCGCGGCCGAGAGACCGGGCACGGTGCCGCTGGACTCGACCACGACATCGGCGTGGAGCTCAGCGATCTCCGCCTCGGCCCTCGCATCGAGCGACCGGATGCCGCGCGCCTCGGCGATCTCGCGCGGACGCTGCTGCAGGTCGGTGACGGTGACGGACGCCGCCCCGCCGCGCTGGGCGACCGCGGCGACCAGCTGACCGATGGGCCCTGCGCCGATGACCACGACACGACGCCCGCGCACATCGCCGGCGCGCTGCAGGGCGTGCCAGGCGACCGCTGCGGGCTCGGCCAGCGCGGCGGTTCTCAGATCGAGTCCGGCGGGCAGGGGGTGCAGCATGCGCGTGGGCATCGCGACCCGTCGTGCGAACGCTCCCTGCGTGTGCGGCAGGTGCATCGCCGAGCCGAGGTACGTCGAAGCCGGGGCGAGATTCGGCTGATCCGACGGCCAGGGCGTGCGTCCGTCGCCGTGCGCGGTGAGGGGATGCACGGCGACAGCCGTTCCGACGACGGGACCCGACCCGTCCGCCGCCGCGACGGCCACGACGCCCGCGACCTCGTGCCCCAGGACCATCGGCTCGCGCAGCACGGAGGCCCCGGCTGCACCGTGCCGGAAGTAGTGCAGGTCGGAGCCGCAGATGCCCCCGTAGGCGACGTCGACGACCGCCTCGTCGGAGCGGGGCGCGGGAGCACCGATGTCTTCGATCCGCAGATCGTCGGCGGCGTGGGCCACCACGGCGAGATTGTCCACCATGTCTCCTCCTCGGTCAGACGAACGCCGTGACGAGCTCGACTCCGGCCACCCTGATCGTCACGCGCTGGCCGGGATGCACCGGCGCCTGCGAATGCGGGGCGCCGGTCATCACGACGTCGCCGGGCCCCAGCACGGACCACGCCGCGACATACGCGAGGCAGTCTCGGATCGGCATCGGCAGCTGCCGGCTCCCGGTCCGGGCGACGAGGAGCCCGTCGCC
>NZ_JBLVOH010000117.1:0-4363 GCF_053543675.1 Microbacterium umsixpiens | reverse complement strand
CCACGTCGTCGATCCCCACCGCGGTATCGATCCACGGGCCGAGTGGCGTGTATCCCTCCCCCGACTTGGATTCGAAGTTGCGGGGATCGCTGTGCGCGCGGTCGGGGCTGGAGAGATCGTTCACGGCCGTGACGCCGAGCACATACTCGTGGGCATTCTGAGCCGTCAATCCGTGGGTCGCCCGGCCGATCACGACGGCGATCTCGCCCTCGGCCACCGGGGCGCCCGCGTCGCGCCGCAGGGCGACCTCCGCTCCGCTTCCGATCACGGTCCGCGGGCTCTTGAGCCACGCCTGCACCGGCGAGGTGTGGTCGGGGCCGTTCTGGGCGATCCCGACGATGACGAGGGGGTCGACCGGCGCGACGACGGGTCCTTCGACGGCGTCACCCTCGTCATCCGGGGCGCGGCCCTCGGCGAACGCGAGGAACGGGTCCGAGATCGGGGTGAGCCCGTGGTCCGTCTCACGCACCCACCGGGGGCCCGCAGCGGACGCGACTCGACCGAGCCGCATCAGACGACCGCCGTCATGCCGCCGTCGACGAAGAGCGTCTGGCCGTTGACGAAGTCGCTCGCCCCGCCGGCGAGGAAGAGCAGAGCGCCGACGAGGTCTCGGGTGTCGCCCCAGCGTCCGGCCGGAGTGCGTCCGCGGACCCATGCCGAGAACTCCTCATCATCGACGAGCGGCTGCGTGAGAGCGGTCGCGAAGTAACCGGGAGCGATGGCGTTGGCCTGGATGCCGTGTGGGGCGAGATCGGCGCAGAGCCCCTTCGTGAACATCACGATCGCGCCCTTGGTCGCCGAGTACGCGGCGATCGAGGGGCGCGCGAGCTGCGACTGCACGCTGCCGATCTGGATGATCTTCCCCGAACCGCGGGCGATCATCCCGGCGGCGACACGGCGCGACAGGTGGAAGACGCTGGAGAGGTTGGTCTGCACGAGCGCATCCCAGTCCTCGTCCGCGAACTCCGCGATCGGCGCCCGGCGCTGGACACCCGCGTTGTTCACGAGGATGTCCGGCGTGCCGATGAGCTGCTCGACCTCGCGCATCCCGGCATCCACCGCCGCGGCGTCGGTCACGTCGAAGACGACGCTGTGGGCCACGACCCCCGTGCCCTGCATGATCTCGGCCGCGACCGCCGCGGCCTTCGCGGCATCGCGTCCGTGGACCACGACGGTCGCACCCGCTCCAGCGAGTCCCTCCGCGAGGGTCCGGCCGATGCCCTGGCTCGATCCGGTCACGAGCGCCGTGCGGCCGCTGAGGTCGAAGAGGGCGAGGCCCGCAGGCACGGCGCTCACCGTCCGACGGCCTTGATCGAGACCGTCGTGGCGAAGACGTCGTCGCCGCCCTCTTCGCGGGAGACCTTGATCGCGTCGTCGATGCGGGTGAGATCGCGGCGGAGCGTCTCCGGAGCGAGGAACGTCGAGGCGGTCGTGATGATGGCGAGCACGGCCATGTAGATCGCCAGGAGCACCCAGTTCCCGTCGCTCACCGCGATAAGGTACGCACCGAGGACACCGGCGAGGCCGCCGGCGAGCACGGCCGAGATCTCGCGAGCCATCGCGACGCCGAGGTAGCGGTGACGGTTGCCGAAGAGCTCGGGGAGCATGGCGCACTGCGGTCCGAGCATGCTGTTCACGGCGACGCCGATGCCGATCGCGATCACACCGATGGCCACGGCGTAGTTCCCGAGTGACAGCAGCCACCACGCGGGGAACGTGTAGACGAGCATGAAGACGGCGCCGAACCGGTACACCGTACGGCGCCCGAAGCGGTCGGAGAGGTGTCCGGTGAACGGCACGGAGAAGACGCCGATCAGCGATCCGAGGGTGACGCCCCACGTGAGCAGGCTCTTGTCGGCACTGTCCCCGACCACCGTGACGAAGAAGGCGAGACCGAGGGTCTGGAACATGTAGGAGCCGCCGTTCTCGGCCATCCGCAGACCGATGCCGACGATGACGCCGGGGAGGCCGTGCGTGAAGATCTCCTTGATGGGGCGATCGGCGATCTGCTCGTGCTTCTCGAGCTCGACGAAGGTCGGCGTCTCGCGCAACCGCATCCGGATGAACAGGGCGAGGAGGATCAGCGCGAACGAGGCGAGGAACGGCACGCGCCATCCCCAGCTCAGCAGCTGGTCCTCGGGGAGCAGCGTGATCAGCCCGAAGACGACCGCGGCGAGCAGGGTTCCGGCCTGGATGCCGACGAACGGCAGGGCGGAGAAGAACCCGCGGCGCTTGACCGGCGCGTACTCGGCCAT
Organism: Microbacterium umsixpiens; assembly: GCF_053543675.1. Taxonomy (NCBI): domain Bacteria; kingdom Bacillati; phylum Actinomycetota; class Actinomycetes; order Micrococcales; family Microbacteriaceae; genus Microbacterium; species Microbacterium umsixpiens. Next base: position 2,108 of record NZ_JBLVOH010000117.1, on the reverse strand, counting down.
CAGCACGGTCGCGCCCGCCTGCTCGGCACCGGCACCGAAGCCCTGGAGGAGGCGCATCAGCACCAGCAGGATCGGGGCCCAGAGCCCGATCGCCTCGTAGGTGGGCAGCAGACCGATCGCGGTCGATGCCCCGCCCATCAGGACGATCGTGGCGACCAGGACCCACTTGCGCCCGAGCTTGTCGCCCAGGACGCCGAAGAACAGGCCTCCGAACGGTCGTGCGAGGAAGCCGACGCCGAAGGTCGCGAACGCGGCGACCGTGGCCATGGCGGGGTCGTCCTGCGGGAAGAACAGGACGTTGAAGATCAATGCCGTCGAGAGCCCGTAGAGCGCGAAGTCGAAGTACTCGAGCGCGCTGCCGATGCTGGACGCGAGCGTCGCGCGGCGCAGATTCGCCGCGTACTCCGGGTCATCGGACACTGCGCGTGCTGAGGTGCGGTGGTCGGTCACTGCCATCTCCTTCGATCGGCTTCGCCTGCGGCGTGACCCCGACTGTACCAGCCCGTTGGATTGCGTTCAACCCTTTGGACCGAGTTTCGACGCACGGAAGGACAGACCGCGCGCAGGACGCGGCAGCGCGGAACGAGTCAGCGACGAACGGCGGTGCTGAAGGGGTTCGTCAACGCCGCGGCAGCCGCGCGCAGCGCCTCGCCCACGCGCTCGATGCGCTCGTAGTCCGCCTCGGCGGCACGGATGGCGACGCCGAGAGCCAGCGGCGGATCGGTCGGCGCCCAGCCCTCGAGCGGGACGGCGACGCCGACGATGCCGCGGAAGGACTCCTCCGCATCCAGCGCCCAGCCCCGCCGACGGGCGGTGGCGAGCACTTCCAGCAGCCCCGCCATGGTCGTCGCGCTCCGCTCCGTCAGCGACGGGAAGACCGCGTCCTCACCGAGGAGCTCGATGACCTCGGCATCGGTCATGGCGGCGAGCAGCGCGCGCCCGGTGGCCGAGAGCGGCGCGGGGAGCCGCGAGCCCAGCGGGGTTCCCAGTCGCAGCGACCGTGACCCCTCGTGCCTGGCGAGGTAGAGCGCATCCGTGCCGTCGAGCATGGCGACCTGCACGAGCTCGGAAGCCAGCTGCGGCGAAGCCTCGCACACGCTGTAGAACTCGCGCACCTGGTTGAACTGCGCCGCGAACGCACCCCCGAGCTCGGCGGTGCGCACTCCCAGACGATAGCCCTGCGGCGTGCGGTCGACCATGCCCCCGGCCTCGAGAGCGAGGCACAGATTCGCGGTCGACGACTTCGCCAGCCCGAGTTCGCCGGCGAGTTCGGTCAGTGTCCGGGGGCCACCGGCGTCGGCGAGGAGGCCGAGCAGGCGGATGCTGCGGGTGACGGCAGGCGCGGGATCGCGCCCCTCGCGGGTGTCGTCGTCCATGGCTGCGCCTTCCGCCGTCGGTGGGGCCGCGGGTGCACGCGCACCCGCCTGCGGATCAGTAGAACTCGACCGTATCGACCACGGCGGTCAGCGGCTCGCCATCGAGCAGGCGCGCCGCGTTCTCCGCGAAGCGTCGGGCGATCCGCTCCTCCTCCTTCGAGTTGAGCGCCGCGGTGTGCGGGCTCACCAGCACGTGCGGGTGCGTCCACAGCGGCGACGCGTCGTCGAGCGGTTCCTGCTCGAAGACATCGAGAGCGGCGAAGGCGATCCGACCGTCGTCGAGAGCCGCGAGCAGGGCGGTCTCGTCGATGACCGAGCCGCGACCGACGTTGGTGATGATCGCCCCCGGCTTCACCGCAGCGAGGACGTCGGCACCGATCAGGTGATGGGTCTGGGCGGTGCCGGGCAGCGTCACCACGATCGCATCGACGTGGGCCACCGCGTCGCGCAGCTCGTCGAGCCGCACCAGGCGATCGACGCCGGCGACCGGCTCGCCCGACCTCGTCGTGCCCCACACCCTCGCACCGAGGGCATGGAAGCGACGCGCGCATTCCGCGCCGATCCCGCCGAGGCCGACGATCAGCACGGTCATCTCATCGAGCTGCCGCATCTCCCAGCGGTCGGGCCAGGTGCGAGTGCTCTGATCCGCGAGGAGGCGAGGGAGGTTCTTCGCTCCCGCCATCACGCCGAACACCGCGAACTCGGCCAGCGGCCCGCCGTGCACGCCCGCAC
>NZ_JBLVOH010000116.1:22576-23594 GCF_053543675.1 Microbacterium umsixpiens | reverse complement strand
ACCGCATCGTCGGCATCGTCAAGGCGTACACGACCCGCGTGGGCTCCGGCCCGTTCCCGACCGAGCTGTTCGACGAGCAGGGCGAGTGGCTGCGCAAGCAGGGCTTCGAGTTCGGCACCACCACCGGCCGTCCGCGCCGGGTCGGCTGGTACGACGCACCCATCACCCGCTACGCGACGCGCATCAACGGCATCACCGACCTCGTGCTCACCAAGCTCGACATCCTCACCGGTCTCGAGCAGATCCCGGTGTGCGTGGCCTATGACGTCGACGGCGAGCGGTTCGACGAGGTGCCGGTCAACCAGACCGACTTCCATCACGCGAAGCCGATCCTGGAGTACTTCCCCGGCTGGAGCGAGGACATCTCTGTCGCACGCACGTTCGAGGACCTGCCGAAGAACGCACAGGACTACGTGCTGGCGCTCGAGAAGATGAGCAACACCCGTATCTCGGTGATCGGGGTCGGCCCCGAGCGCGACCAGGTCGTCGTCCGCCACGGCCTGCTCGACTGACCCGGCGCTCCATGACGAGGTTCTGGCTCGGCGGCTACGGCCCCGGTATGGACGGTCAGGCCGAGGGCATCGGCCTGCTCGCGGGGGATGAGGGCCGTGAGGCCAGCACACTCGCCTACCGCGGTGCCGTGACCGAGACGCCGTCGCCGTCGTGGCTCGCACAGCATCCGTCCCTCGATGTCGTCTACGCGGCGCTCGAGGGGGACGCGGCCGTGCAGGCGTTCGTCCGCACCGGTGAGGGGGTGCTCGCTCCGCTGGGCGCGCCCGCGGCGGTCGGACAGTACGTGTGTCACGTGGCGGTCGCCCCGAACGGCTCGGCGCTGGTCGCCAGCTGCTACGGCGACGGCCGCGTGGTGCGGTTCGACCTCGACGAGGAAGGCCGCATCCTGCCTCCGAAGCCGGATGCCGCCGCAGCTCTCCGCGCGGCCCTGTTCGGCGACGACGTGGACCCGGATGCTCCGGCCGCGACCCCTCCCGGTGACGGCGTCGCGGCGATCGATCCATAC
>NZ_JBLVOH010000116.1:21866-22556 GCF_053543675.1 Microbacterium umsixpiens | reverse complement strand
GCGGGCGGCGGCGACCGCGTCTCGCACGCGCACGCCGCGGTGTTCCTGCCCGACGGCCGCATCGCCACGACCGACCTCGGATTCGACCTCGTGCGGTTCTGGCGGCAGAGCGGCACCGGTCTGACCCTCGATCACGAGGTCGTGCTGCCCCTCGGTACCGGACCGCGGCACATGGTCATGCACCCCAGTGGGCACCTGCACGTGGTGACGGAGTACTCGTGCGAGGTGTTCACGCTCGCCCGCGCGGCGAACGGCACCTGGAGTGTCGTGTCGGTGACCATGGCGAGCCCGATCGCCGAGGTGGGCACGGACTTCCCGGCCGAGCTCGCCCGCACTCGCGACGGGCACTTCCTCTACACGGCCCTGCGCGGCAGCAACACCATCGCGGCGCTGCGGGTGCGCGGCGGAGGTGAGGCCCTCGAGTCGGTCGCGCTCGCCGATGCGGGCGTGGACTGGCCGCGCCACCACCTGGTGCACGAGGGCAAGCTGCTCGTCGCCGGACAGCGCTCCGACACGATCACGCTGCTCGACCTCGACGAGCGCACGGGCGCGCCCCTCGGCATCCGTCATGAGGCGCAGGTCCCGACGCCGACGCACTTCCTGCCGGTGCGCTGAAGCCCCGCGGTCGCACTCGCGAAACCCGCGCTTGACCTCGACCTCACTTGAGGTTCTAGCGTCGTCTCCATGACC
>NZ_JBLVOH010000116.1:14267-21830 GCF_053543675.1 Microbacterium umsixpiens | reverse complement strand
CCGGGCAGACGCCCGCGCCGGCCGCCCCCGCACCGCGCATCCTGAACAGCGAATACGTCTGGATCACCATCGGTGCGTGCGCGCTCGTGTTCCTCGGGGCGTTCGAGTCCCTGGCCGTCACCACCGTGATGCCGACGGTGAGCGCCGATCTCGGCGGTGAGCGGCTGTACGCACTCGCATTCGCCGGCCCCCTCGCCACCGGGGTCATCGGCATGGTGATCGCGGGGAACTGGGCCGATCGTCGCGGACCGGTGGCCCCGCTCTACACGGCAGTGGCGATGTTCGTCGTCGGGCTGCTCGTCGCGGGGCTCGCGCCGAGCATGGAGATCCTCGTCGCGGGCAGGTTCGCGCAGGGTCTCGGCAGTGGAGGGCTCATGGTCGCGCTCTACGTCGTGGTCGCCCGGGTCTACCCGCAGGCGCTGCACCCGGCGATCTTCGCCGGGTTCGCGGCCGCCTGGGTCATCCCTTCCCTCATCGGACCGACGGTGGCGGGAGCGGTGACCGAGCTCTGGAGCTGGCACTGGGTCTTCCTCGGTGTCGTCATCCTCGTGCTCGTCGCGCTGCTCATGGTCATCCCCGCCCTGCGTGGGCTCGCGAACGACGGTGATGCGTCGACGCCCTGGGCTTTCGGGAGGCTCGGCTGGTCGGTGCTGGCCGCGATGGCCGTGCTTGCATTGAACCTGGTCGGCGACATCCCCGGGGTCGGCCCGGTGCTGGCGCTTATGGCCGTGGTGGTCGCCCTCATCGCGGTGCGCCCACTGGTCCCGCGCGGCACCTTTCGCGCCCGGCGCGGGCTGCCCTCGGTCATCCTCGTCCGCGGGGTGGCCGCCGCCGCATTCTTCGGCGCACAGGTCTACCTGCCCTATCTGCTGACCGATCGCTATGAGCTCTCGCCGACGCTCGCGGGGCTCTCCCTCACCGGCGGCGCGCTCGCCTGGTCTCTCGCCGCGACGGTGCAGGGGCGGATGGGCGTGCGGCTCTCGAGTGTGACGGCCGTGCAGGTGGGCACGATCCTGGTGCTGGTCGGCATCCTGCTGATCGTCGCGACCGCCGGTTTCGGCTGGGACGCCCTGATGGTCGCGGTCGCCTGGGTCGTCGCGGGGATGGGCATGGGCTTGATGAGCCCCAGGACCAGTGCCCTGACCCTCGCGATGTCGACACCCGCGGACCAGGGCTTCAACAGCGGTGCCATGACGGTCGCCGATTCGTTCGGCAGCGCCATGGCCCTGGCCATAACCGGGACCCTTTTCACGGCGCTCGCCGCCACCGATCCGTTCCTGGGGGTGTTCGTGCTGGCGGCCGTCGTCGCCTTCGCGGCGGCGGTCCTCGCGCCGCGGATCAGTAGTCGGAGCGGCGGATCGGCGGCGGCTGCGGTCGGCGAGGAGTCGGCGGCCGGATGATCGCGCCCGTGGCGGACGCCGTCGCGCGATGATTTGCGCGAGAGCGACGGCATCCGTACTCTGATGAACGGTGTTCAGGTGAACACCGTTCAGGAAGGATGAGCGATGACCGACTCCCCCCGTGACACCAGCGCTACTCTCGGCCGGGTGGCCGTATTCGCCGCCCTCATCATCGTGCTCGGCACGGTCGTCGTGCCGCTGCCGGGCGGGGTGCCGATCACGGGGCAGACGCTCGGTGTCATGCTCGCCGGCCTCGTGCTCGGCCCGCGCGTCGCCCCGTGGTCGATCGCCGTCGTGCTGGCACTCGCCGCGGTCGGACTCCCCGTCCTGGCCGGAGGCCGCGGCGGCCTCGGCGTTTTCGTCGGACCGACCGTGGGCTACATGATCGGCTGGATCGCCGGCGTCGTGGTGATCGGACTCATCCTGCGTACCGGGCGCTTCACCTGGTGGCGTGCCGCCGTGGCCGCCCTCGTCGGCGGGGTGCTCGTCGTGTACGCGTTCGGCATCCCGGTGCAGGCGCTCGTCACCGGCGTCCCGCTCGACCTCACCGCGCTGTCGAGCCTGGCCTTCCTCCCCGGAGACCTGATCAAGGTGACCGCCGCCACCCTCGTCGTGGTCGCCCTGCGTCGCGCCTACCCGCGCGCCTTCGCCGACAGTCGTCCGGTGCGGGAACCCGTCGCCGCCTGACGCGCACGCCGCGGCATCCGCCGCGGCATCCGGTCTCGCTCCGGTCCATCTGTCGGACCGACGCACGGGTGTCGGACGACACGCCGGGTATCCGTCCGACATTCGTGCATCGGACCGACAAGTGAACCCGCCGACCCCGTCCGCCCCGTCGGCACCATCGGCCCGGCACCCGGTCGCTCCACCTTGCCCGCCACGCCGACGGGAACAAGTCACCCGTGACTCGGCGTTGCTCTTGAGCGAGACTGGGCGACGGAACCGACGACCCGGGCGACGAGAGGTGCGACGCATGAACGCTGCGGAGAAGACCGACGAATACGACCTGATCGTGCTGGGCGGAGGACCCGTCGGCGAGAACGTCGCCGACCGTGCCGTGCAGGGCGGGCTCACCGCGATCATCGTGGAGAGCGAACTCGTCGGAGGGGAATGCTCCTACTGGGCGTGCATGCCGTCGAAGGCGCTGCTGCGTTCGGCCCAGGCCCTCCGCGCGGCGCAGCACGTGGCCGGCGCCTCTCAGGCGGTCACCGGAAAGCTCGACGTGCGAGCCGTCTTCGACCGCCGCGACTCGTTCACCAGCAACTGGTCGGATGACGGTCAGGTGAAGTGGCTCGATTCGGCCGGCATCGACCTGGCCCGCGGCCACGGCAGGCTCACGGGCGAGCGCGAGGTGACGGTGACGGATGCCGATGGCACCGAGCGCGTGCTGCGGGCCCGGCACGCGGTCGCGATCAGCACCGGATCGGATGCCGTCATCCCGCCCATCGACGGGCTCCGCGAGGCCTCCCCGTGGACGAGCCGCGAGGCGACCAGCGCCGAGGAGCTGCCGGAGAGCCTGGCCGTGATCGGCGGCGGCGTGGTGGCCGTCGAGATGGCGACCGCGTACGCCGCGCTCGGCTCGACCGTGACCGTGATCGCCCGCAGCGGACTGCTCGGCGGGATGGAGCCCTTCGCGGGCGAGCGGGTGGCCGCGGGGCTGAAGGAGCTCGGCGTCGACGTGCGCACCGGAACCGGCACCACGTCGGTCCGCCGCGGGCCCGATGGCGTCACCATCACGCTCGACGGCGGCGAGGAGATCACCGCGACCGAGGTGCTCGCCGCGACAGGGCGCACGCCGCGCAGTGGAGACATCGGCCTCGACGTCGTCGGCCTCGAACCGGGGCGCTGGATCAAGACGGACGACACGCTGCGGGTTCCCGGCTCCGACTGGCTGTACGCGGTCGGCGACGTGAACGGACGCGTGCTGCTCACGCACCAGGGCAAGTATCAGGCGCGGGCCGCCGGTGACGTGATCGTCGCCCGCGCGAAGGGTGCCGACGTCGACGATGCACCGTGGGGCCGCCACGTCGCCACCGCGGATGAGGCCGCCGTCCCGCAGGTCACGTTCTCGATCCCCGAGGTCGCCTCGGTCGGACTCACCGAGGCCGCTGCGCGCGAGGCCGGGAAAGAGGTGAAGGTCGTCGACTACGACCTGGGCTGGGTCGCCGGGGCGAGCCTCTACGAAGACGGCTTCGAGGGCCAGGCACGCCTCGTGATCGACACCGAGCGCGACGTCGTGCTCGGTGCCACGTTCGTCGGCCCCGAGGTGGCGGAGCTCGTGCACGCCGCGACGGTGGCGATCGTGGGCGAGGTTCCGATCGCCCGTCTGTGGCACGCGGTGCCGTCGTACCCGACCGTGAGCGAGATCTGGCTGCGGCTGCTGGAGGGCTACGGACGCGATTCCGCCTGATCCGCACGGCGGCAATCCGTTCGGGGAAGGGCACCGAACAGCATCCGGGATTGTTTCTCACATTGACGGCCCGCGCGCAACCCGTCGGACCGATGTCCCCACCGTCTTATACGCTCGAACCCACATCCGAGGAGGCAGGACCATGAAGGCTGTACTCGCAGGAACCGTCATCGCCGAGGCCGACGAGAGCGAGCTCGTCCGCATCGAGGGGAACTGGTACTTCCCACCCGCATCCGTCGCGCTCGGCGCGCTCGTCGAGAGCCCCACGCCGTACACCTGTCCGTGGAAGGGCGCCGCGCAGTACTACTCGGTGCAGACCGAGGGCGAGCTCCACACCGACTACGCCTGGTCGTATCCGAACCCGTATCCCTCGGCGTTCGAGCGTGTGGGCACGGACTTCTCGGGATACGTGGCCTTCGACCCCCGCGTCGAGGTCGGACCGTAGTCACACCCGCCTTCGCATCGATCGACCGACTGGAGACCAGCCCATGATCGAGTTCCGCAACGTCACGAAGCGGTTCCCCGACGGCACCCTCGCCGTCGACGACTTCAGCCTGGTGCTGCCGTCGCGCAAGACCACCGTCTTCGTCGGTTCCTCCGGCTGTGGCAAGACCACCCTGCTCCGGATGATCAACCGGATGGTCGAGCCCACCTCCGGCGACGTCGAGATCGACGGCGAGAGTGTGCTGGTCGGCGACCCGGTCGCGCTGCGTCGGCGCATCGGCTACGTCATGCAGAACTCCGGCCTCATGCCGCACTTCACGGTCATCGACAACGTGGCGACCGTGCTGCGGCTGACCGGGGTGAAGCGAGCCGCGGCCCACCAGCGAGCGCGGGAACTGCTCGACACGGTCGGCCTCGACCAGTCGCTCGCCGAGCGCTACCCGAGCCAGCTCTCCGGTGGTCAGCAGCAGCGCGTCGGTGTGGCCCGCGGACTCGCAGCCGACCCCAACATCCTGCTCATGGACGAGCCCTTCGGTGCGGTCGACCCCATCGTGCGCGCCGACCTGCAGCAGGAGACCATCCGCCTGCAGCACGAGCTCGACAAGACGGTCGTGTTCGTCACGCACGACATCGACGAGGCGTTCCTGCTCGGTGACCAGGTCGTCATCCTCGACAAGGGCGCGCGCATCGTGCAGGTGGGCAGCCCGAGCGAGATCATCGAGAACCCGGCCGACGACTTCGTGGCGGCCTTCATCGGCGCCGATCGCGGCAAGCGGGCGCTGCACCTCAAGCAGACGCCGCGCGGCACCGTGGTGGTCGATTCCGACGGTCGCACCCAGGGCTCGATCGTCGACGTGCCGGATGCCGTGACCGACGCGCTGCTGAGCGAGGAGAGCGTGACGAAGGGCGCTCCGTGAACTGGGTCGTCGACAATCTCGGCCTCATCCTCGAGCTGACCGCGATCCACCTGCAGCAGAGCGCGATCGCGATCGTGCTCGGTTTCGTCCTGTCGCTGCCGCTCGGGTGGCTCGCCTGGCGCTATCAGCTGGTGAAAGGGCCCGTCATCGTCCTCACCGGGCTGCTCTACACGATCCCCTCGCTGGCGCTGCTGATCCTCCTGCCGTCCGTCGCGGGCTACCCCGCCCGCAGCCCCATCAACCTCATCATCGGCCTGACCATCTATGCGGTCGCGATCCTGGTGCGTGCGGTCTCCGACGGCCTGGACTCGGTCGACCCCGCGATCAGGCAGTCCGCCACCGCGATGGGCTACGGCGGGTTCCGACGGTTCTGGACGGTCGACTTCCCGCTCGCGGGCCCCGTGGTCCTCGCCGGGCTCCGGGTGGCCGCCGTCAGCACCATCTCCCTCGCCACCGTCGGCATCCTGGTCGGCGTCACCAACCTCGGCTACCTGTTCGAGAACGGCCTGCAGCGCCGCATCCTCGCCGAGGTGTTCGCCGGTGTCGTCGCGGTCGTCGTGATCGCGCTCGTGATCGACCTGCTGCTCCTGCTGTTGGGCCGCGCCCTGATGCCGTGGACCCGCGCGGCGAAGACGCCGTCGGCCGCTCGTCGAGCCGTGAGCATGGGGGCGGCCGCATGAACGTGTTCACGGACGCCCTCGCCTGGCTCTTCTCCCCCGACCGGTGGGAGGGGACGTATGCGCTGCCGGTCCTGTTCGGCCAGCACATGTACTACACGCTGATCTCGGTGGTGATCGCCGCGGTCATCGCCGTTCCGATCGGCTGGCTCATCGGGCACACCGGGCGCGGACGGGAGGTCGCCGTCGCGGTCTCCGGTGCGGCGCGTGCGATCCCGTCGTTCGGACTCCTGGTGCTGCTCGTGCTGCTGCTCGGCGTGCTCCGCATCCCCGAAGCCGCGATCATCACGTTCGTCCTGCTCGCGATCCCCTCGCTCCTCGCGGGTGCCTACACGGGCCTCGAGGCCATCGACCGGCGGGTGCTCGACTCGGCGCGCTCCATGGGGATGACCGAATGGCAGGTGTTCTGGAAGGTGGAGGTGCCCCTCGGTCTGCCGCTCCTCGTCGGCGGCATCCGCTCCGCGCTCCTCCAGGTGATCGCCACCGTGACGATCGCCGCCTACGTGAACCTCGGTGGTCTCGGCTGGCCGATCATCCAGGGCATCCCCCTGCGCAAGTTCGATCAGGTGCTCGGCGGGGCGATCCTCGTCGCCGTCCTCGCGCTGGCCGTCGACCTGATCTTCGCGCTCCTCCAGCACGCCGCCGTCCCCGCGGGTGTGCGAGCCGCACCGCGGAAGCGCCGCTCGCGCACCGTCATCAAGGCCGCGGCCGCAGCGCCCGCCTGACATCGACCCACAGCATCCATCCCGTTGTCCCAGAGAAGAGGAAGTCCCATGTTCACAGCACGAAAGTCACGACTCGCCCTCGCCGGTGGCGTCTCGCTCGCCGCGGCGCTCGTCCTCGCCGGCTGCACCAGCAGCAACCCGCTCGACGCCCCCACCGACGACGCGGGCTCGGGTGACGAGACCATCGTCATCGGCTCGCAGGCCTACTACTCGAACGAGATCATCGCCGAGATCTACTCGCAGGCGCTCGAGGGTGCCGGCTTCACGGTCGACGAGCAGTTCAACATCGGTCAGCGCGACGCGTACATGCCCGATGTCGAGTCCGGCGCGATCGACGTCTTCCCCGAGTACACCGGCAACCTGCTCGAGTATCTCGACAAGGATGCGACCGCAACCAGCCCGGACGACGTCTACGAGGCGCTCAAGGAGGCGCTGCCCGACGGTCTGACCGCGCTCGACTACGCCGAGGCTTCGGATCAGGACACGTACACCGTGCTGAAGAGCTTCGCGGACGAGAACGGTCTCACCTCGATCTCCGACCTCTCCAAGGTCACGACGCCGGTGACCATCGGCGCCGCGCCGGAGTTCGAGCAGCGCCCCTACGGCCCGGCCGCGGCCAAGGAGGTCTACGGTGTCGACCTCGGATTCTCGGCGACGGGCCCGACCACGCTCGAGTCGCTGCTCGCCGGTGAGATCCAGGTCGCCGACATCTACTCGGCAGACCCGGCGTTCCAGACGGAGGACATCGTGGCGCTCGAAGACCCGGAGAACATCATCCTGGCCTCGAACGTCGTGCCGATCGTCTCGGACGATCTGCCCGATGGGGCCGCCGACGTGATCAACGCGATCAGCGCGAAGCTCACGGCCGACGAGCTCGTCGCCCTGAACGTGCAGAGCACGGTCGACCAGAAGTCGGCATCCGACATCGCCAAGAAGTGGCTGGCGGACAACGACCTCTGAGTCGCTGAGACAGAAGCGGCCCGCCCCCGG
>NZ_JBLVOH010000116.1:8759-14240 GCF_053543675.1 Microbacterium umsixpiens | reverse complement strand
CCCGCTTCTTCGTCTTGGGTGGTCAGATCCTGGCGTCCTGTTTCGGCACGAGCACCTGTTTGATGATGATGAGGATGGATGCCGTGACCGGCACGGCCACGAGCGCGCCGAGCAGCCCCAGCAGGGTGCCACCTGCGAGGGCGCCGATCACCACGAGCGAACCGGGGACCGAGACCGCCCGGTTCATCACGCGCGGAGTGATCACGTAGGCCTCGATCTGCATGTAGACGAGGTAGATCGCGGCGAAGACGAGCGCGGCGATCGGATTGCTGAAGAGGGCCAGGCAGGTGCCGAGGATCCAGAACAGCACGGAACCGACCAGCGGGATGAGGGTGACGCAGAACGCGATCGCCGCCATCAGGGGCGGGAACGGCAGGCCGAGGAAGAAGTAGAGCAGGAACGCCAGCGTCGCATTGCAGAACGCGAGCACGACCATGCCCATCACGTATCCGCCGACCGAGTCGGTGATCTGGTCGGTGATGTCTCCGGCGCGAGCGCGGTCGCGGGCCGGAGCGAGACGCAGCAGTCCCTGCTTCATGGTAGGGAGGGAGGCGAGGAAGTACAGCGTCAGAACGAGAACGATGATGGCGCCGGAGATGCCGGTCGCGATCGAGGCGCCGACCGCCAAGGCGCCGCCGCCGATCGTCGCCAGGTTGCCGAAGTCGGTCAGGAACGACTGCACCTCGGCCACGAGGTCCTGGAACTGGTCGCCGAACTGGGCTTCGAGCGTCGCGTAGACGTCACTGCCGGTGAAGTCCTTGATCATGCCGGGCACGGAGCGCACGAAACTCGCGATCTGATCGATCACGACCGGGAGGATCATCCACAGCACGAGTGCCACCACGACGATGAGGCTCAGGATCACGACGACGACCGACAGTACCCGTGAGACGCCGCGCCTCTCCAGGAACCGGACGGCGGGGTCGAGGCCGAGCGCGCCGAAGAGCGCGAGGGCGATGTAGATGAGCACGGTCGACAGGCTAGTGAGAGCGAGGCCGATCACGATCGCGCCGAGGCCGCCGAGTGTCACGAGGAAGCCGAACACGAAGGGGCGGTCGATGCGCGTCCAGAAGGAGCGACTCGGTGTCATCGGCTCGATCACGACCGGGCGGGCGATGGCGGGGGCGGCTGACGAGACCTCGGATGCCGGCGCGGTTCGGCGGCGGGAGGACGCAGGAGTCGTGGTGTCGCTCGCGACCGCCTCGTCGTTCACAGCGGGACTCGGTGCGGCGCCGTCGAGGGGCGCGGAGGCGGGCGACTCTTCGTTGCTCATGTGCTCACGATAGCGGTGCGGCAGGTCGAAATCCGGGTGTTCCGCGGCTCTAGAGTAGGGGCATGACCGCCGCCGAGGACCCGAAGGCCGAACTGCTCCGACTTCGCGCCACCATCGACAACATCGACGCTGCACTGATCTTCATGCTGGCCGAGCGCTTCCGCGCGACCCAGCAGGTCGGGCACCTGAAGGCCGATCACGAGATGCCGGCGTCCGACCCGAATCGGGAGGAGCAGCAGGTCGCGCGACTGCGGGCTCTGGCCGAGGAGGCCCACCTCGATCCGGAGTTCGCGGAGAAGTGGTTCAACTTCGTGGTGGCCGAGGTGATCCGCCACCACACCGAAGCGGCCGAGGGCCGCTGAAGGAGGTGCCGGACGGGCGACGGTGTGTGCAGCACTCGCCCGTCCGGAGCTTGAGGTTCATTGACCAACTAAGTTCAATGAATAAACTTAGGGAGAGACTACGGATCGCGCCACGATCTGTCAACAGCTCGCCACCGACGGGCTCGGAAACGGGAACACATGCTCAACGCGGATGACAGCCTCGACACCCAGGCATCGGTACGACGCGCGAACCTGCGCCGAGCGCTGCAGCTCGTCTTCCGGAATCCGGGCACCCAGACGCGGGCAGGCATCGCGAGGTCGACCGGGCTGACCGCGGCCACCGCGTCGTCCCTGGTCGCCGAGCTCATCGAGGATCGACTGATCGTCGAGGGGGAGCAAGCCGCGAGCACAGGCGGCAAACGCGCGACCACCCTCAGCGTCGATGCGAGCCACCACCTGATCCTCGTCCTGGTGATCCAGCCGCTCCACGCACAGATCGCCCTCGTCGCGCTCGACGGGACGGAGCTCGAGACGCGGCGGGTGGGCTACAGCGTCGAGGAGCGCGACCGCTCGCTCGACGAGGCGCTGACCACCGTCGCCGGCGAGTTCGGCGGAAGACTGCTCGCCGCGGGGGTGCAGCTCCCGGGGACGACGGACGGTCGCTCGGTGCTGGAGAGCGTGCAGTTGAAGTGGGAGGGAGTGCCCCTCGCTGAGCGGTTCGAGCGGATTCTCGACGCACCCGTGCTCCTCATCAACGACGTCGACGCGGAGGCGATCGCGGAAGCAGGGATGGAGGAGTCGCCCAGTGGGTACCGGCTCTTCATCCACCTCGGGGGCGGTGTCGGTGCGGCCGTGACGCTGAACGGCGAGCTCGCGCCCGGCCCCCGCGACCGCGCGGGAGAGATCGGCCACGTGCAGGTGGTGTTCGGCGATGCCGCTCGCCTCTGCCGCTGCGGTCAGCGCGGCTGCCTGGAGTCCGCGGCCGCACTGGGCGCGATGTTGGGCGAGGACTTCTCCGACGCGATGGACGCCTCCGAGATCAGGGCGCTCGCGGCGACAGCCGACGAGGAGCAGCTCGACGAGGGTGCTCGCGCGCTCGCCAGGGCGGTCAAGCTCATCGGCGCGCTCCTCGACCCCACCGAGGTCGTGATCGGCGGACCGGCGACCGAGCTCGGACCGCGCTTCCTCGATCGGGTGCGCCGCGAGACCGAGTACCCCGCCCGCGGTACGACGCAGGTGCCGGTCCGCTACGCCGACCCGCGGGTGTCACTCGCCGCCGGCGCCGCGCAGGTCGCCCTGACCTCGGCCCTCGGCGTGCGTTGGAACCCGCAGCAGCTGCGCGCAGCATCCACCTCTGCAGCATCCACTTCCGCCGCATCCACTCCCCGCCCCTGACCGTCAGCGCGTGGCCTGAAGGAGTTCTCACGACACGAAGGTCGGAATCGAGCATCCGGTCCTTCAGAACGTGAGATCTCCTTCGGAGCGCGAGTCGCGATCCCCTTCGGAACACGCGCCGACGGGTGCTCAGCCGCCGAACTCGCCGATCAGGATCAGCGGGCTGTGATTCGTGTTGCAGGTGTCGCTGATCGGATCGATCAGGCTCGTGTCCTGCAGCAGCGCTCCGGGCGTGTGGCCGTCGCCCTGCACCCAGGAGAGCAGCGCGGTGAACGGGTCGGACATGGTCGTCTCCGAGGCGCCCGCGAGCGTCTCGAGGTCGACGGTCGCCGCGTCGACCCGCCGCGTCCACTCCGCCTCGTCGAACGCCTGGTATTCGGTGAGGCCGATGTCGGCGTTCGAGAGCGCGCTGTAGACCTCGGAGAAGGCATCGCACTCGGAGGTGATCGCCCCGTCCCGGACGAACTCCGCGGTGGAGAAGTGCGGGGTCGCGGTCCAGGCGACATCGTTGGTGACCCACACGTTGAGCGTCGGTCCTGTCTCTTCGGTGATCGGCCACACCAGCTCGGTCGTACCGTCGCAGGTGCCGCTGAGCGTCGCCTGCCCGAGCGTCATCGGGTCACCCAACTCGACGCGGAACGGGCCGCCGCCCTCGCACGTGAAGTCGATCGTCACCGAGCGCATGTCCTCACGAAGCGGGAAATCGACGCCGGGGAACGGCTCGGTCGGCCCGGTTCCGGAGATCTCGGGGCCGTCCACGCTCACGGACGCCATCGTTTCGCCCGTCGCCGTCGGCGTGGGGTCGGCCTCGGGCTCCGCCGCGGTGCATCCCGCCAGCATCACCACGAGGGCGGCGAATGCGGCGGCGGCGCCGAGCGCAGAGCGTGGATGGGGCATGGGACTCCTTCGTCGCGTCTCAGAGATTTCTATCACTGAACGCGCGTGCCCTTCGTCGACGACCGCGTCCTACTTGACGCTGCCCGCGGTCAGCCCGCCGACCAGGCGCTTCTCGATGAGCATGAACAGGATGACCACCGGCAGGATCGCGACGATCGAGACGCCGAACACGTACTGCCAGCTGGTCTCGTACTGCCCGACGAACTTGGTGAGCGCGACCGACAGTGGCTGGTTCTTGTCGGTCGACAGGATCACGAGCGAGGCCGCGAACTCGTTCCAGCAGGCGACGAACGTGAACACGATCGCGGTGACGATGCCCGGCCACACGAGCGGCAGGTTGATCTTGAACAGCACGGTGAATCGCCCCGCGCCGTCGATCTGCGCGGCCTCGTCGACCTCTTTCGGGATGCCGGCGAAGAAGGAGTGCATGATCCACACGGCGAACGACAGGTTGAAGGCGGCGTTGATGAAGATCATCGCCATCCAGGTGTCGCCGAGCCCGAGCACGGTGAACTGTCGGAACAGACCCGAGGTGAGCACGGCGGGCTGCAGCATCTGCGTGATGATCACGAGGAACAGGAACACCATGCGGCCGGGGAACTTGAACCGGGCCGTGTAGTACGCCGCCGGCAGCGATACCAGCAGCACGAGCAGCGTCGCGAAGACGGCGATGACGATCGTGGAGATCAGGTTGTACGGCAGCGGCGTCTCGGGGGTCGACCACATCGTGATGTAGTTCTCCCAGTGCCACTCCGTGGGGAGGTAGGTCGGGTCCACCGACCGGATCTGCGGCTTCGTCTTCACGGAGCCGAAGAACATGATCAGGTACGGCAGCACGAAGATCGCGAGCACCAGGAATCCGGCCGCCATGCGCAGGATCACGCGGGGGAGCGTCACCTGGTCCTCGGTGTAGCGGCGCTTGCGCCCCGGGATGCGGGGGGCGGCGCCGTCGCCGGCGGTGGTCACGAGGGCAGTCTCGGTCACGGTCATGATCAGACCTCCTTCATGGGCTTGACGATCTTCACGTAGGCCGCGACGATCACGATGACGATGAGGAACGCGACCACCGAGAGGGCGCTCGCGACATCCACCTTCTTCTGCAGCTCGATGTACTTGAAGATGAGCGTCATGATCGTGTCGGCGCCGTAGCCCGGTATCGACCCGGTCATCACCTTCAGGATCGGCAGCGAGTTGAAGACGTTGATGATGTTGATGAGCACCGCGACCGCCAGCGCACTGCGCAGCTGCGGGAGGATGATCGACCAGTAGGTGCGGGCCGGGCTCGCGCCGTCCATCTTCGCCGCCTCGATCGCGTCGGCCGGGACCGCCTGGAGTCCGGCGAGGATCGTGTACGTCGTGAACGGCAGCGATACGAAGATCGCGATCACGATCGACCAGGTGAAGGCCGTCGCGGGGTTCTTGGTCCAGCCGTACCCGACGGCGTCATCCGAGAGCCCGATGTCGTAGAGGAACTTGTTGAAGATCCCGAAATACGGCTCAAGGCTGTAGTAGAAGACCATCGTCGTCATGACGACGGATGCCGCCCAGGGCACGATGACGGCCATGCGCACGAGCTGGCGTCCGGGGAACGCC
>NZ_JBLVOH010000116.1:8430-8739 GCF_053543675.1 Microbacterium umsixpiens | reverse complement strand
TGTTGAGGATCTGCGCGAGGCCGAGCGAGATGACGACCGTGAACAGCACGACCGACACGACCCACACGATCGTGCGGAAGAAGATCGGCCAGAACTCGGCGAACGTGAAGACCGTGACGAAGTTGTCGAAGCCCACCGATCCCTTGTCGAGGCCCGACAGCGAGATGTCCCGTGTCGAGTTGAAGAACATCACCCCGGCGGGGAAGAACACCACGCCGATGATGAGGAGGAGTGCGGGTGCGATCCAGGGCAGAGCCTGGAGCAGGTCCTTTCCGCCCGGCCTGCCGCGCACGGCATCCGGGGTCTTCC